>JAHFLM010000002.1:0-24394 GCA_023244865.1 Candidatus Harrisonbacteria bacterium
ATAAAGCCAAACGGCTATACACTTTCAGTCGGGAAAGTGATTCAAGAAAAGAAATCTGACGATGTTATCTGGAAAGCAATACCAATCGGTCTTGTATTCTTAATTCTGTTTTTTATATTGCAAAAATCAGGCATTCTTAATCTCGGTATCGGTGGTACTACAACACCGACGACAAGCTTTATTATCGGTCTCATCGCATCGGTATCAAGCTGTCTTGCGATAGTTGGTGGTCTGATCCTTTCGCTCTCTGCGAAAGTGGCGCAAGATGAAAACACTAAGACCAGTAAAAAACAATTTATCCTATTCCACAGCGGTAGACTGTTCGGCTTTGCAGTGCTTGGTGGCGTGCTCGGGCTTGTCGGACAGGCAATCGGTATCAGTTTTACCTTTTCTGCGATTCTCGGTCTCATTGCATCGAGCGTGATGATACTGCTCGGACTCAATCTGGTGGGCATCATCAGGAAAAATAAAGTCTCTATGCCAACCGGCATATTCGCGTACTTTAGAAAAATAGAACATTCGACCTTTGCTCCAATCCTCATCGGTATCGGCACATTCTTCCTGCCGTGTGGATTCACTCAAGCGATGCAAGTCGCCGCGCTTTCAAGTGGATCATTCATGTCGGGACTTCTGATTATGCTTTCGTTCGCTCTCGGCACCCTTCCGATGCTCGCACTCCTTTCGTTCGGATCGGTATCATTTGCTCATTCAAAGCACGCACCGCTCTTTTTCAAGTCAGCCGGTATCGTTGTGATAGGTCTCGGAATTTTTGCACTCCTTGCTGGTCTTGCCGGACTTGGGGTCATCCGTCCTTTATTTAACATTTAACTTTTTGATATAATAACTTTATGAACAAAACTGCTTCGATTATCATTACGCTCGCTCTTGTCGTCGGTCTCGGCATCGTTTTTCTGAGTGGATCGAAATCGAGGAATGACGGCACGACCGCTTCGACGCAGGCGGCTCAAAACGTTGAAATAAGAGATGGCGTTCAATACATAACTATCGATGCGAAGGCCGGTTATTCTCCGAAAGTCTCCACAGCAAAGGCCGGCATTCCGACGAAGCTTGTTGTGAAGACGAACAGTACATATGACTGTTCCGCTTCTCTGGTGATCCGATCGGTCGGATACCAGAAAATACTTCCCCAAACGGGAGAAGAGACGATCGATATTGGGACTCCGATAGCCGGACAGCCATTACAGGGGGTATGTGGCATGGGGATGTACAACTTCTTGATCAATTTCAGCTAATCCATTCGGTAATATTTGCTTAATTTTTGAAAAGTTAAGCAAATCGTTCCACGCTCTCAAATTTCGTCTTACGGCTCGTCAGTGTTGCAATTGGTGCAAAGCTCTTACCCTCGGCACAAAGCTCGCCACAAGGGCAACCAAGTGGGAAATCAGGGGTTACAGGTTCTCGTACTTGGCCAGCAATCCTTTCATCTGGTCTAAAACAACGGTAGGATATTTGTATTCCTCCGCCCAGTCAAAAGTTCGAAAATCGTTGAGCAGGGCGAGCACTTCGGCAATCTCAGCGCAAGCCACTTGACGCATAATATAAATCATGATACTATGAAAAAGTAGTAGCTTTTTGAAATTGGATTGGCTTTGAAAGGAAGCCTTGGTGTTCCAAAACCGTACACCTAAAAAATAGTGATGCTATGGCAATCCCAAGATCCAAAGCTGGTGCCACACAACTTACAGCGACTGATGAAGCTGAAGTGAAAGAAATCGAAAGCCTGCTCGACAGAAGAATCACGGAAACTGGTGGAACCGATGTCCACGTCTGGAAAAACGAATGGTCCTCAAAGCCACCAAGTGCAGCGGTTATTGCTGCCTTGAAAGCAAAATTCGAAGCCCCTGACATGGGCTGGGCACTCTCAGTCCAACCAGACCGCGACGGACCAATCATCTGGCTCAAATAACCAGTCACTATTCCAACGCAACAACTCACCGTCACAAAAGGAGATCTAATGGTCACATTTGAACTATCTAATCCGAACGAATATAAAGTATTGATTAACGGCAAACACATTGGCTACGTAAGAGAAAGTGGCTTCTTCACAGACTCAACTATTATCAAACAATTCGTCGAGATCGCCGCCGCCGATTTACAAGCCATCGCCGAAAAAATAATCCGAATGAGAAGCTTGAAAATAGACGCAGCAACAATGCTCCAAACTCCCCCGAGATAGAAACAAACCGAATCCACAAACCAGTAAAGGACGCCATTATGAGTTGGGAAGAGCACCACAGAGGAACCCTTGAATTTGTAGTTGGAAGAGATTTCGAAAAACCAAGAGTCATCGGTATGCATAAAGGCATTACCGGAATGCACGATGGCGTGTATGGAGATTTTTCAAATATCACTGGTGATGTTTCGCGAATTAACGGCAATGTATCCAGTATCAGGGGAAATATTTCCAATATCAGATGCAAAGTCAGTGATTTGATCGGTGACGTTTCTAATCTAACCGGTGACGTCTCAAATATTAGCGGGCATATCTATACCAATAGCACGTGCTATATAAGCGGCGATGTATCCGATCTCTCGGGACACTTCCATCTCAACACAAGTGGAAATGTCACAAATCTCTGGGGTAAAATACATCCCAATCTTCATGGAAATTTATCCGGATTAATAGGTGATATCACCGACGTTTGTGGTGACGCCACAGATGTAAAGGGTGACGTCTCCGACTTCGAAGGTGAGTTACATCAATTTAAACAACCTCGTCATAAAAGACCGAGACGTAATAGAAAAAAAGAACTTTTATTGAACTGAACTCATTGCAAACAAAACATAAACCGCCAAAAGGCGGTTTTATATTTATTTCTCGCAAATCACGACTAAAATTTAGTCTGTTTTTTTTGATTTTATACATCAAATTTGGTAAAATTATTTCAAAAGTTCATGTTATATAATTTCGTACAAATAATTAATTCATTAGTTTGGCTGCTAATAGAAGATAATCTAGGCATTACAGGCTTTATAATTAGCTGGATCATAATATATCTCTTCATGATGCTGTTAATCGCCTTCGGATATTTTTTCACCAAATTATTTGTTGGAACTCCCAAAATAAAAAGAGGAGTATTTCTAAGTATAATTCCTATATCCTTTCTTGTAAGTTTAATAATAGTAAAAGGCATACCCACCATTTTTAATGAGATTAAAAACATGGAGGGAAAAGCGACACAAGAAACAATAAAATAAAACAGGGACTTCATTGACAGAATATTTAGTCCCCCATACCATTACCTCAGCTATTTAACTATCTCAATTAACAGGAATCCCGCCATGGATCTAGGTAAATTTAAAACCGATCGCAAAAGAGTACTAGAAATTGACCAAGAATTGAAAAATCTTGAAAAAGAAAAAGAAGACCTCCTAAAGAATCTCCAAGCATCCTGCGACCATAAACTAATCATCGAATTCGATAACCACATGGCTAACCTAGGCGATATCCGAATCTGTGCCCTATGCGGAGCAAGAGAAAAACATGAAGGCTGCGGCTTCGGCCTCCTCACCAAAAAACCTCTCATTAAAAAACCAGATAAATCCGAACTCCAACAATTCCGCGACCTCAAGCCATTAACGGAACTGGTCAACGAAGATCTGATCGCCACCCTCTTTGAACTGTCATAAAAATCAAAAAGACTCCCACTAGGAGTCTTTTTTTATTTTAAAAGAAAATCAAAGTGATAATCACCCAAACCAAAGAAATCGCTGTTAAAATAAAAGCTTGGCGTAAATGCGTAAACTTCTTTAAAGCTATCGCGCTCAAAGCCGCCGCCTGATTACTATATTGAAGCACAATTTTCTCATCGTCTATTTTTAAAACCCGCTCTTCATAATCTTTCTTTTTAAAATTCACTATATCCCCAAAAAAGATTAAGCTCTCTTTTTTACCCTTACTCAAACGAGGAAAAATAATCGCAATTGCCGACTTCAAACTAATAATTAAGAGTAATCCAGCTATCCCATAAATCACCAAGCTCTCAATTGGCCAATCCGTAAGTCTAACCTTGACGTTCGTAATCCGACTCAAAAGCCCAGCCGTCATAATCCCCAAAACAGAAAACACCGCTGCCGCTTTCGTATCTGCCTGCCGAATCTGATCAGATAAATTCTGACAAATAAAGCGAGCGAAATCCAACTTGCTTCTCATATCCTTATCCATTACCTTAATTCTAATCTAGTGGCATTTTTATACAAACTACCTTAATATAAAAAGTAAATTCATGCTCAAAGAATTTAAACAGTTTTTACTAAGAGGCAATGTCGTCGACCTAGCTGTCGGTGTTATTATCGGCGCCGCTTTTAGCACCGTCGTCACCGCCATTGTTTCAGACCTCCTTACTCCTTTAATTTCTTCCATCGCTAAAATTCCAGACTTCTCTAGTTTTTATTTTACAATCAATAGCAGTAAATTTATGCTAGGCCACCTCATCAATGCCATCATCTCTTTCTTATTAGTTGCCACCACCATCTTCTTCTTTATCGTTAAACCAATGAACATGTTAATCGCCCGCTCCCGCAAAGGCCCGCCTGCCGACCCCACTACTAAAAAATGTAAAGAATGCCTAAGCGAAATCCCCCTCCAAGCCAAGCGTTGCTCTCACTGCACTCAAATAATTTCAAATGACTAAAAAATATTTTCTTTTAATTTTCGTTATCGTCTTAGTTATTTGGGTCTTATTTTGTCTTACGAAAAATCCATCTGAAAAAACTCCCTCCATTCCACTATCTTTTGATGGAAAAAATTCCACCTTCAGTATAAATAAAGAATCCTTCACACTTATAAATGGCCTTTCCGAAATTCCGGCGGCTCCAAATTCTACCTCAAAAATAATTACTCGCTATTTCGGCAACGAAGCCACTGGCGACCTAAACGGAGACAATCTAGAAGATCAAGCATTCCTAATCACCCAAGAAGCTGGTGGTAGCGGCCTTTTCTACTATGTAGTGGTAGCTCTAAAAAAAACCGAGGGCTACCAAACCACCAACGCCTTCTTCGTTGGAGATAGGATCGCTCCACAATCCACAGAAATACATTCAGACGCCAAAGAACTCCACGTAAACTTTGCCGAACGCAAAGCAAATGAACCAATGACCACCCAACCATCGGTGGGAGCCGTCCTTCTTCTTAAAGTTACTCCCAGCGGAATCCTAGAGGGCTTAATGAAATAGCACTATTGCTTTTTTATTAGTTTTATTGTATAGTATAAAACAGCATCATTCCCAAAAAGGAGGTCCGCAATGAAGAGGCTTGGACAGATATTATGGGGCTTAGTGGCTCTTTTACTACTCACCTCTCCATACTTAGGTTTAACTTTTGGATTAACGTTCATCATTACCGGAATCAGCTCATATTTCTACCCTTCAGCTCTCCCCTACTTTTTCCTGGATTTAAAAATCTACGGTTGTCTAGCAACTTTCACTTTTTTCATTTTAATTACTTGGGGCTATCAAAATTGCTGTGTTGGATTGGGTACATTTAGAGAACATCTCAAACATGACTGGGGCAAAATCTTAACCGAATATCTTTTCGGTGCCACAGTCTGGCCTTATTGTTGGTATATCATGAACAGAAACTTTTCAAGCTGGGGTAAGCCCTGGGGTCAAATTGTCGCAGATGCATTCTATTATTGGTTAGTAACCACTCGAAAAGGCATAGAAGTCACATACACAACTTTTCCAGCAATAAGAGAAGCTGAATTAGAAAAACAAGAAAGGACAACGCAAGATGATCCCTCAGGAAAATAACGCTTCTTCAAAATCATTCCACAGTTTTATTCTCTACATCACAGGCTTTATTTCTTCGATCGTTGCAACCGTCGCTATTATCGCCGGTCCACAACAATGCGTTAAGGGTGAAATTTCAGCGTTTGCCCTTTGCTTACTGATCATCGGGACCGGAGGCTACGCCACGATGGCCTTCTTCCTGTGGGAAAAATCTTTAAGAAAGGCGGGCGATCGATTGAAAGAAAAACCAAAAGAGCACAAGGAGACATCCTAATGATTCCCGAAACAAATAATACTTGGGTGGCCGAACTCCAAAGAAGGTATCCAACAGGATTCTGCAACGAACCAGACTACTTTGACCTCATATCGAGAAGACCCATTGTTACTTGGTTTTCAAATCAAAAGAAGTCAATTCATAGACTCATCAAAGTAACCGCTCGCACAGGAGACGACCTATGGATTGTCTCCAGCATCAATGAAGGAGGTGGCGAAACACTATTTCTCACCAATGCTAAACCACTCCTTACCAGTTTGAATTACCCCCAAATCGACTGCGGCTGGATACTCTGTGAATTCCCAAATCAGATAGCCTTCTATGAAGCAGCGCTAGCCTACCTCAATAGTTGAGATAAAAAACAATCAAAACCACCGAAAACCGGTGGTTTTTTCATTCTAACTAAATTTGACATTTTTGATTTATCTTGGTATAATCCTAGCCAAGCTTTAAGTTGAGCTTCAATTCAACTACCGCTCTTTCACAAGGATCAATCATGTCGGAAAGCGTACTCAGCGAAATCAGATGGCCTAATAAACCAGAAATCGACGATGAGGCATGGAAAAGAAATCTTGGCATTATACGAATGCTCGTTTCTATGGGCGAAGTTACTCAATGGCAAAATGGCGAAGGATCTTGCGTGCCCCATCATTACAATATCGATGGAGTTACAGTTAAATTCTTGCCACATTGGGGTGATTTCTACGAAGTTGGCGCCATGCGCTTATCCCTACCAAAACAAAAAGAAGACGTCAGCTTAGCCGTTACGGCAGTCAAAAAACTCATCGAATTAGGCCTAAGAGAAAAAACAGAACCAGAAACACAAGATCGTTGGAAATATCCCAGATAACAAACCCCCCCAACAGAAAAGGTAAACAAAATGAAAACAGATCTTGAACCCGGTGATACCTTTGTCTTTAATATGGGCCTAAAAGTTGGTCTAGTCTTGAGAAACGATAATTTTCTTCTCATTCACAGTCACATCCCATCAAAAGTTAATTTTGAAAGAGTCCAAAAACTCCCAGAAGACGCCAAGCTCTGCGACCCCCCATTTCGGGCGGAAGTTGAGTTAGCCATCCAAGGCATCTGTATTGCAAATTGTTTCAAATTCGTCGTAAAAAACTTAGGGTCATCTGAACTCGTCCTGCTCTCACGAAGAGATCTAGTGAAAATGTTCGCTGGCAAACTGGTCAACATAACTCTCACAGAAACACTTCGAAAAAGTCGAGATCAAAAATCTGTCATGTGCAAAACCTTTCACCTAACCCCTGACAGCATAGACATAGAACTGCAAAACGGCCACCGCCTATCAATCGTCCCAGAAACCCTCACCGAAAATTCAGTCGGGGGGAGAATTAGCAACGGAGATATCGCTGGAACAAAACGAATAATCACCCTCGTCTAACGAGAAACAGAAAGGCCCAACAAAATCATGTCCAGATTAAACATAAGCTCTGGAGTTCTTTCATTACTGAGTAATGCATGAAACAGCAGGGACGACGAGCGACCTAAATTTTATTTCGAAGGTGATCTGTGCCAAATGTCAGCCCAAGAAGAATTCTTAAGACAGCGTGGTTTTCATGTGGAAAGAAGCGATGTCTACCCAGTGCTTTATGATGAAGAGGAATATAGGCGAGCCCTTACAGCCATTTGGAATTTTAAAATCGATGGCTGGTGGCACTACAAAACAAAATACATCCAGTATGAAATCTGTACGGGCGAAAACTTCGATCAAGCCCTTCAATCTACCTAACCTAGAACCCCAAGAAAGGATCGACCTATGCCGCTCCCATCAGTGACCGCATCTATCGAGTTAACCACCGAAAAATACTGGCAAGAGCTCGAAGCCTTAGCCATGGATGGAAAAATTGATATGGGATTATCTAATATGTTGAAAGCTCTGATCAATTCACATCTTCGTGATACCAATCCACCAACGGCAAATACCGAACTCATAAAACTAGCTAAAGAACAACTAAAAAATGGGATTTGGCTACGCGAGGCCAACGAAAAAACTGGTGCTCAATACTATTTCGACATCATGGTCTATGTTCCAAACGAAGACCCATCAGAAGGACTTCGTAAGTTCTTCAAGCTCATTCCCAAATATCCAAACGGTAGACTCAAATATCTAGATGATCTGTAAATCCAAAAGTAAACTTTAAAACTAGCTCAGAAGCTAGTTTTTTTATACCAAAATTTTATACTATTGCTTTATTTTTAATCTTGTGATAATATATGGTTAATTAAATAAATCGCTATTTTATATAGCAAAAAATCTATGAAAAATTTTAGTAATGGTGGTGGTAGATCTGGTGGTGATAGACCTCGCTTCGGCGGTGGTAACTTTGGTGGTGGTAAGCCATCTTTTAATCGTGGTGGTGGCTTTGGCGGTAATCGCGATTCTCGCCCAACTCAAATGCATCCAGCCGTTTGCAGCACTTGCGGGAACGCCTGCGAAGTCCCTTTCCGCCCAACCGGCGATAAGCCAGTTTTCTGTAACAACTGTTTCCACAGAGAGGATCAAGGCAGTAGCAGATCCTTCGATAGAACCCCTAACAATCGCACTCCTCGCGAAAGCTTCATCGAAAAAGGCCCAGCATTCAAACCAGCTCCGCAGATGGAAGAACTCAAGAAATTAATCTGGTCCATGAATGTGAAGCTCGACAAATTAATCGCCGCTACCAACAATCCATTAGAAGCTACAACGGAAAATGTTGAGGTAGAAACAGAAGAAGTAGTTGCTCCAGTTAAAAAAGCAAAAGCTAAGAAAACCGAAGAGGTAGCCGAAGCTCCAAAAAAGAAAGCTACTAAGAAAGTTAAAAAAGCTTAACTCTAAAATATAAAACCCCTTGCAAGGGGTTTTATATTTGTTAATAATTACTAAATATGAAAAAAGACAAAATCATTTATTGGATTACCACCGGCGCCCTCGGCTTATTTATTCTCCCAGGCATTTTCTACATCAATAGTCAGATGGCTATTGAAGGCACTCAACACCTCGGCCTCCCAGAGTGGTTTAGATGGGAAGCTAGTATTGCAAGTTTTCTTGGCGGCCTAGCTCTAGTCCTGCCATTTATTAACAAGCGCCTCAAAGAATGGGCTTACGTTGGTCTAGGCATCACCTATATCTCAGCCTTAATCGCCCATCTTTCTATCGACGGCCTAATCGCCATGTCTTTCGCCCCGATAGTCACGTTTATTTTCCTTGCCATCTCCTATATCTACTACCACAAACTAAACGACTAAATCATCAATTTGACAATATAGCCCCAGAAGCACAGGCTATACAAACACGCCCCCATGAAAAATCTATTTAAAAAATTCTGGGATTACCTTCTTTATATTACTAACAACGAAAAAGAATCCCGCCATGAGCAGCTATTCGACGTCCTCTTTTTTTTCGTTAACACCATCGGCCTTATCTTTGGTATCTATTTATTAACCACTCACGATGAACCTCAATGGATCCCGTTTTTAATCATCGAATACTCTTGGGCTCTAGACAACATGCGCCACAACCGCCCATAAAAACCTCTTGTCATTCCTGCGTAAGCAGGAATCTTAAGTCTTATAGACTAAATTACGAAAAATAAAAAATCGTCGTAGTTTTTAAAACTACGACGATTTGAGCTCGCACCTCTGAATCAAGCCATCACCAAGTATCCACCTCTTCGGGGATCTCACCGCCAACAATCTCCACAATAGGACAAAATCTTTGCTTCTTCGCCCGAATCATCCCCAAACACAATTGACCAGTTTCCGAAGCAATCATTTTTTTCAAACCCAATCTAAGAAAAATAACTAATACCACAAGTAAAACGATCGCAATTAAAATTCCAACAATAGCCCAAAACACGGTTGAGGAAAAAACCATTAGAGCAAACCCGCCAAATAAAATAATATGATCTCGGATCAACCAGCTCAAAACAAAAGCTAAAATATAAATCGGGTAAATTCGCCTACCCTTCACAACGGGCCAGTGTTTAAAGTCAACCATCTCCATTTTTTTACTGTTACTATCAAAACCAGGTCTCTTAGCAAAAAGAAAACCGACTAAAGAGGCGAATGCCAAAATAACTAAAGCAATGCAAGTAACAAACAAATAAATAATAGAAACTGGGATCAAATTTAAAACAAATCTCCAAAATAAATTACACAGATTACTCTGATCAGGAACTTGCCAATCCTTCCTCCAAAAATAAGCCACTTAGCAAACAAATCCACCTTTTTTTATCTTCACAATAGAGCTCCTTTCACAGAGAAGTTAGTATAAGTTTTCAAACAACTTGGCCAAATAATACCAATTAACTCAAATAATGTCAAATAAAAATCCGGGAATCTTAGCCCCGGATTTATCTCAATTAATACCTAGTTAAATTTCTCCGTCGATTTCATTAAATCACCCACATTATCAGGCAAGAAAAACCCATCAAACGCGTTGAAGCGTTGAATGTATTCAGTAATCTCACCAGTAAATTCCGATGGATGAGTAAAAACCTGAAGTAATCCATTCGCCTTATCACCAATAATCTGCTCACTCGTAAATTGCTCACCCGAAGCTCGCAACACATCCACCAATTTCCCAATATCAAGCGTCTCATAAGCCGTGTGATGTACTCTCGCTCCATGCTTATCAACGTACTTTTGCACCACCGTTTCAGCATCAGAGCCTTCAGTAATCACAATTGCCGGAAAATTATCACAACCAAACCCTCGTGACACATCAAAAGCAGGCTTCATGACTGTTAAAAGAGATCTCTCCTTTTCGATAGTAAAAACCTTCCACTGCATATAAGGCGTTCGCCGCATATATTCCAAAGTCGCTCGCTCTCGATCGCCAGTCGCTACTCGATAAGCAATATGATCAATTCCGCGCACTAACTTTATAGCACCAGATTGCCTTTGCCACTCCACAATCCGATCAATCTCATCTTGAATATTCATAGCAGGAACTCCCTTGGTAAGCCGAATGATATAGGCCCCGTACGAATTCACGGGGTAAACTCCGGCTACTTTCATTAAGAAAATTAATTAACCAGTTCAAAAAACTATCCTCAAACTATCATGATCTAAATTTCCTAGCAATATTAAGCCTCAAATAAAAATGTTAAAATAAACCCATGAAAGTTTTTGCCATTGTTTTACTTTTGGTCATCAACTTAATTTTTACCTACCTAGTTTACGATCCAAGTAAATCATTAAAAGAAAATTTTACTCGACCCGACACAATCAATAAAGAACTGCAAAGTTTAGTTTTTGATGATTACATTTTAAAAATCCAAGAAACCGTCCTAAGAAATGATCCAGCCACTCTCGGCACTATTAATGGCGAAATAGATAATGAAATCACTAAGACCAAAAAAATAATTTTCAGCTACCCCAATTCCAAAGAACTCCTCCCTCCAAAAATAACTAAGGTCAACGATTCTCTAGCTCTAGCCAGCCTCACCTCCAATCATTCCTGCAACGAAACCAACGTTTATTACCCCATTAATGGAGCCACCTTCCAAACCGCCAAAGTCCAGTTAATTAAAAATTGCCAAACTAATTTATCCGAACTATTTATAAACGACCAAAAAGTTACCTTTGAAATAGATAAAAATGGCTGCGACGTAAACCTCTGCAAAGACAACCAAACCTCCTGCCTCAAAACCACCCCCCACCTCAAAAGCCTTTCCACAACAAATAAAAAAATCCTGCTCGACGAACCCCTCTTCTGCGACATCTCAATGAGTGGTAGCGATTTTTTCCCCAACCTAAAAATCCGCCTCGATGGCTGGAATGCGGAAATTAATCACATATATTTCACTCTCATCGTCGCCAAAGCCAAAGCTATCAACCAAGGCCAAGACGACGAAGTCTACAACATGTTGACCTACTACTTCGACACCGAAACCAACGAACTAGTCCCCATCAGTTCCGTCCCCACCAACTTATTCCCTTTTGAGTAAACGCCCCCGCTTGCCATTGCGAGTTTAATTTTCATATTGTCATTCAGAGGCAAACTTTATTTAATTTATTTTTATCAATATTGAATAGATTCCACGTCTCAATTCCGAATCGATTTTTATAAAGTAAAAAATCGAACGGAATTGGACTCTGAATGACATTAATAAAAAAATAAATTAACTATAAAGTTTAGCCGTGGAATCTATTCAATATTTAAAACTAATTCCGAACTCCCTCGCTGGGAGTTTTTAATTATGCTAAAATTAAACCTGTCGTAAAAAAATATTTATAAAAAATAAATGCACAAAAATCAAGATCTCGGCCTTTTACTTTTAAGACTAGGGCTTGCCGCCGTCTTTTTCTTTCATGGTCTAGATAAGCTCAATAACATCGATGGAGTGATCGGCTTCTTTAGTAGTCTCGGCCTTTCAGCCTTCTTTGCTTACTTAGTCGCCATAGTAGAAACCTTAGGAGGTCTAGCTCTCTTCCTCGGCCTCTGGGTCGAGAAAACAGCCCTAGCCCTATCTGTGGTCATGCTCATTGCTATCTACTTGGTAAAATTTAGCAAGGGCTTTTTCAGCGGCTATGAGTTCGATTTAATGCTATTATTGAGCGCCCTCGCCATCTCCATAATGGGTTCTGGTTCCTACACCGTAAAGCACTGGCTCAAAAACAGAAATTAAAATTATGAATTTGATCAAAAAAGCCCTTATGATAAGGGCTTTTTTGATCTTTACCCCATTAGATAATTCTAGGTTTAAGTAACTATCTAACGGGGTTTACCCCATTAGATAATTCTAGGTTTAAGTAACTATCTAAAGGGGTTTACCCCATTAGATAATTCTAGGTTTAAGTAACTATCTAAAGGGGTTTACCCCATTAGATAATTCTAGGTTTAAGTAACTATCTAACGGGGTTTACCCCATTAGATAATTCTAGGTTTAAGTAACTATCTAACGGGGTTTACCCCATTAGATAATTCTAGGTTTAAGTAACTATCTAACGGGGTTTACAAAATAGCTATTTTTATGCTATAATATAAAATAGGAATTGAGATGACAGCGTTTGGCCTAAAAACCAGATGAGGAAAGTCCGGACACTTTTTCGAATTTCGAAAAAAAGGTAGCAGTCGCAAGGCTGTCGAGTATAAATTTTAAGAGGCAACTTTTAAAACGAAGCTAGAGGTGCGAACAGAAACGCTAGTCGCCGAAAGGTTACTAGGAGCCATTATCTCAAGAAGGCAACTTCTCGGCTCAGTTTGGCCATAGAGACACAAAGCCAAAATGAAACGGCAAAATCCTTACCCGAGTGCAAGGCCGTGCCATTCGATTAGTTTAGGGCTTGCCCTGAGCAAAGTCGAAGGGAGTGCCGCATTAGACAAATTGTCATCTAAACAGAATCCGGCTTATCAATTCCTAGCTTAAACCGCCTTCGGGCGGTTTTTGCTTTATAAAAAAATCCCACGCTCACCGCGCAGGATTCAACTTTATCAATCAACATCGTTCACACAACCAAAAGCTTCTTTAACTGTTACACCCGGCTCAGTCACTAAAAAATCCAACAATCTATAAAAATCAAAAAGTTTTTGACCTAAATCATTCACCAAAAACATCAGACCGCTTACTCGACCAGCAAATAATACCTTACTCTTTTCAAGTTCAGAGCTAACGGCATAAATAGAAGTAATTTCTTGATCAATCTCAAGAAGCTTATTCAAAACCCAATCCATCAATTCAAGAAACGGCTTACCCAACACCTTGAATTCAGAAGTAATTAGCTTTCCGAAGCCTAAATTAATTACATGGTACTGCAAATTAGTCCCCGAATCATTTACTTGAAAGGGTTTATCCTCGGCCAGTCCGGGCAAAATCTTTAAGATAGCCGCACACTCAGCAATGGTAATATCTTCCAAGCCCCAATCCTTGAGACAACTAATTAACGGTAGGTGAGACATAGATCGTCTCACTCTATCCGGACTATTCCCAGATATCTCACCCATCAACTGATTACAAACATTAGAAACACCCGATAAGCTATCAATGGCATGAAAAGGTGTGTCACTCTCACAAATCACACCAACCAACCCAGAAAGCTGTCTCGCACCAAACTGATACGATCTAGAAAGATTCCCCATAAAAATTTCCAATCGTCTCAAAAATCCCAAAAGCTCCATCTTACTCATAACAGCCTTCTTTTTTTGACTCCCACCAAACTCCAATTTACAACTAACACACCTCATATCCTTCAACTTCAAATCACATTTCGGACAATAATAGTAAAAACAGGTGCTCTGCATGTCAGGATGAAGATTGCACTCAACACAAAATCCATCTTTTCTAAGCCTCTTAGTGCAAGGTGGATCATCATGATGTAAAACTAATTTAGCCAACTCCATGGTCAAATTCTCCCTTCGGTACGTCGTAGCCTTTTAGGCGAAGGCGACTTCTAAAGTCAAACAACTCCCCAAATCCTACCCCAACCCCTCCCCACCCTCAACCCCCCACACCCACCACCCTCATCAATAAGTCGGCAGATAAAATTAAAAAACATTTCCTAGTAAGGATCTTTGGAAAATGACGGAAGAAAAATTGCTGGTTTCGTGTTGTTCGTTTCCCCTTAGAACAACACGAAAATTTTTCTGAGTCTTAGGGATAAAAACACGCTGGTGTTTTTAATCCCGTTTCCAAAGATCCTTACTAGGAAATGTTTTACCCCATCTTCCTATCCAACTCCTGATTCACAATTTTGTCCGCCAACTTATTGTATTCTCTCCTCACATGCTTAAACTCCACTTTCCCAAACTTTTTCACCAAATCTTGCAACTCCGCATAAAGCACCCGCAATCCCGGATCCTTCACACGATACTCCCCAATATTCTGCTTATACATCAATTCCGAATCCGTATTAATTAAAACAGAAAGCTCATTATAATTTTTATAAAGCTCCATCGTTTTTTCCAAAGCAAAAATCGCCGCACTATATTCCGCGACATTATTGGTTGTCTCCCCAATATACTTCCCAAACTGCTTCTCCCCAACCAAAACCCCAATCGCCGCTGGCCCCGGATTCCCTCTCGCCCCCCCATCCGTAAAAATAATTACTTTATTCATCCCGTTAGATAATTCCTATTATACATTAATATCTAATGGGATGAATCCCGTTAGATAATTCTTTATATTTTATATTCTACCAACAATTTTAATATATATTTCAAATTCTTAAAAAACAAACTCCGCACATCATATCTAATGGGATAAAGTCTTCCATGGAAAATTATTACAATCTTTTAAAGCAAAACCTGCCGACGCCTTATGTCCACCACCGCCATACTTCAAAGCAATCGCCCCCACATCAAATTTCCCATCACTCCGGAGCGACACACCCACTCTCCCATTTCGATAATTCCACACAATTGCCATTGGCCCCTTCATATTCACTAAAAGATTTCCCAAATCAGAAGAAAAATAACCAGGCGCATTCAAAGCATAAATCTCATGTCCCTCAAAACTCACCAGCTCCGCATAATTTTTCGCTAGATTATTAAATAACAATTTTTCATATCTCAGACCAAACGCCCCATCAGCTAAATATTTCTTTCTTCCTTCAACCGTCTCAAAATCTTTCAGCATCTTTTTCCAAACTTTAAAATCATGATCAACAAACTTCAAAAAAGACAAAACCTCATGAGTCTTAGGCACGGTAAAATTCCACAAATCAAAATCTTCAATATGTAATAAAAGTCTAGGAATCTTTTTACCCTTATGAAAATACTGCCAAGCTAAAACCGAACCAGATCGCTCATTATTAAAAACGCTCTTAGGATTAAGTATCGCCGACTCCTTGGCTGTAATGTGGTGATCGATCACAATCACCTCTTCATTCTGAGCCATAAGCTGCTTCATATCTGCTACCGAATAAGCAAAATCAATAAAATAAATAAGCTTGTCATGAATATCTAATCTGGCCGGCTCTCCATGACGTAAAGCAATATATTCAGCCTTGTCGCCTAAAATTAAGTTAGCCGCCAAAGCTCCCCCAAACCCGTCCATGCAACTTGCGTGATAAAAAACCACTACCTGCTTATCCTCTTCTTTCATATTATTTAAATTTTTCTAAAGCCTCCACCGCAGGCATTGTCTTGCCGGCTAAAAAGTCGAGCATCGCTCCGCCACCCGTTGAAACAAAACTAAACTTTTCTTCCAACCCATTTTTAGCTAAAAACTGCTGCGTATCTCCACCACCCACCACCGCATACGCCCCACTCTCCAAAATCGCTTTAGCAATCGCCAAGCTCGAAGCGACATAACGGGGATCTTCCACCACACCAAGTGGCCCATTCCAAATTACCGTCTTTGCCCCCTTAATTTTTTCACAATAATCCGCAATCGTTTTCTCGCCAATTTCTAAAGCCCTCCCCTCCTCAATCAAAGAATCTTGCGGCAACATCACCTTCTCTTTCTTCAAACATTTATTTTCCAAACCCAAGTAGGCGCTCCCCATTAAAAAAACTTTCGCCTTATCATATAAATTCTCAATCACCCCCACCTTGTCGTCAATCTTACTCCCACCAATTACCACCACAAGTGGCGCGCGAGGATTATCTCTCACTTTCGTCAAAACTTCTAATTCTTTTTCCAAAAGCAAACCAACATACCCTGGTAAAAATTTTGTAATATTTACATTCGAGGCGCAAGCTCGATGAGCCGTCGCAAAATCATCATTCACATACAAATCCCCCAACTTGGCCAAGTCACGCGCAAAAGCCAAATCATTCATTCCTTCTCGCTGATCAAATCGCAAATTCTCCAACCACTCAAACTTATTCCCCACCTGCCCCTTGAGCCAATCAATCATCGGCTCGAGTGACAACTCCTTATCCTCGCCCTTAGGCCGCCCTCTATGACTCAAAATCATCGGTTTTGCCCCATTCTCTATCAAATATTTAAGCGACCCCAAAGCCGCTTGTAGCCTCAAGCTACCCTCATCCATGTTCTTCAAATCCAAATTCACCCTGAGTAACACCCGCTTTCCATTCAAATTCTTCTGATTCAGCTTACTTAAAAAACGCATAACCCTAAGTCTACTCGGTAACCGAACATTTTTCAATTATAATCGGCGCCCGCCCTTCTTTCATCTCCCACAACCGTCCCATCAAAAAACCAGCCGAAACCGCCAAAATCAACATTGATCCAATGAGCCAAACTAATCTCTTCTCAATTGACACTGTTTCCATATTTTGTTATATATAATAGACTTATTTGTAATAAAATCAAAAAATAAAACTAAAAACTTAATAGTTCGAGATGAACCCGAGGCACTTATAAGGTCTCTCGCGAGCTGTACAAAGTTAGTACTGCGAGCGAGGAAGCCGAATAAGTAACGAAGGGATCGCTCAAAATATTAAGTTTTAACCAAAAATATGGCACATACTAAATCGGGAGGTTCTACTAAACTAGGTAGAGATTCCGCCTCCCAACGCCTCGGGGTTAAAATTTCCGATGGCGGCAAAGTGAAACCCGGTGAAATTATTCTTCGCCAAAGAGGTTCTAAATATTTAGAAGGTAAGAATGTAAAGCGCGGTGGCGACGACACTCTCTATGCTGCTAAAAACGGCTTAGTTAAATTCACCTCCACAAGAAAAACTCGCTTCGACGGCACCAAAAGAAACGTCAAAGTAGTTAACGTGATTACTTCTTAATTATTTCTTAACAGAAACTTTCAACTTCCCCGTTACTCCATGTGGTAAATGAAAAGCCACTTCAAACTCCCCCAAACTCTTTAGAGCGTGGGGGAGTTTGATTTCCACCTCATGATATCCTAAATCATCCAAAGTCTTTTTAATTTGAGCGGCCGCCACCCCGCCAAACACCTCACCCTTTTCACCCACCTTTACGTTAAAATCCAAAACCCTTTCAGCTAATTCTTTCGCCATCTTTTCATATCTTTTCACCCCACTCAAAACCTTATCGTCGTGAGATTTTTTCAAAGAATTCAAAGAGTCATCCAAAATTCTTCCCAAACCTCGGTTTACTAAAAAATTCCGGCCATAACCGTCCGCCACATTCACCACCTCCATTTTTCGCCCGACCCCCTTCACATCTTTTAGCAATAAAACCTTCATATATTATTCCCAATATAGTTTAAATCCACAAAAAAACAAGCTTAATAAAAGATTATTTTACAAACCCGGCCGCTAAAGATATCATCCATATCAGTTCTTAAAAAGCTCACAAAGAAAGGGGCTCGAGCCATGAATGCAGATATTTTAATTATCATAAACTTTGATCTTAACGATAAAAATAAAACCATCATCAGAACCAATGCCACACCCGAAGCACTTCCAGAAATTCTTAGCGACTGGATTCGAGACCAAGTCGGTACTGGCAAAGATTTAAGTAAGCATGATGAAAAAGATAACTACGTAATCAAAATAAATCTCGACCTAAGCGGTGATATTTTTACTACAAGTAGCGATACCGGAAATAAAGGCCTAACTAATGGCATCGTAATGACAACATTTGGTATGCTAGAAGAAATCCAAATCCTCCCACTTGGTACGCCGTAGTTTTAACGAAGGCGACTATCATTATCAGCATAATCAAAAAGCTCCTCAACCGAGGAGTTTTTTTATATCAGCTAAAATTTAGTTTACCTTATGACTCTTAATTAAATCTTTCACCACCTGTAAGGCTTTATCAAGCTGTGGATCACTTAAAGGCCTGCCGCTATCATCCAACTTCAAGTCTTTATCCTCTGGCATCGCCACGGGGTAATTAGGCTCAATTCCCTTACCATCAATAATATCCCCCTTAGGTAAAATCCAATGCGCCACCGTCATCTTCAAAGTCGAACCATCCGGCAATTCTTTCAATTCTTGCACAGTCCCCTTCCCAAAACTCTTTTCTCCTACCAAAGGCGTATTATTATAATCTCTCAAAGCTCCCGCCAAAATCTCCGAAGCCGAGGCCGAACCCTTATTAATCAAAATCGCGAGTGGAAAATCTTTCAGCACCGCCGTCCCTCGAGACTTAAACTCATCTTTCTTGCCATTATTAAACTCCTCAGACACCACCACCTGACCATTATCCACAAAAATTCCCGCAAGCCCCACAGCTACTTCCAAATAACCTCCAGGATTGCCTCGCAAATCTAAGACAAACCCATTCGCCCCCTTCGTGAGCGCCGAATTAAAAGAATCCACAATTAACTTCGCCGAATTTTCATTAAAACTATAAAGCTGAACGTAGGCAATATCACCCTTCATTTCCCAATCCAATGTTGGCACCTCAATTTTATCACGCTCAATCTTAATCTTTCTCGTCTTCTCCTCGCCATTACGCAACACCGTCAAAGTCAAAAAGCTGCCTCTTGGCCCACGAATCTTTTTCACCAAATCGTCCACGGAAACATTCAGCACCGACTTCCCATCCAACTCTAAAATCTTATCCCCCGATTTCAAACCCGCTTTTTCCGCCGGCGAATTTTTCAAAGGCGCAATCACCACAATAAAATCTCCGCGATACCCAATCTCCGCGCCAATCCCCACAAAAGAACCTTTAATATCATCATTAAATTTTTTCGATTCTTCAGGATTCAAAAACAAAGTGTAAGGATCTTTCAAAGAAGTGGCCAAGCCTGCCGCCGCCCCGTAAATCAAATCCTGATCTGCCACGGTGTCCGCTCTCAAATAATCCTTCTTAATTAAATCCCAAACCTGCCACACCGTATTAAAATCTTTATTCTCAATCTTTCCTCCAGCAATATTATCCACCCCTTTAATAATCAAGGTATGGTTCACCGCCTGCCCCCAATAATAACCATTCAAAGTCGCCAAACCCATCAAAACCACGACCATTAAAGGTATCAAATAAATCCTAATTTTTTCTTTCATAAACCAATATTAATTATGCCACATCATCCTCCCCGTTCAAAGAAAAAGTTTGTAAACTCTCATATTTTGGCTGATGAGGTAATTTTTTTCCTGACTCCATCAAGTGAACTTCATTCACCTCCACTTCAAGCGAATCAAATCTTGGCAACTCAAAAGTTTTTGCCCCACTCGGCCGCTTCGCTCGCAACATCGTGATATGCCCATTAAACTTCCTACGCTCCGGCTTAAATCTCACTCCTAAATCCAAAAGTCTATTTTGCAAAGCCTCCTTATAACCTCCCAAAATCTTATTCGCCTCAAAGTCCGTTTTCACCCAAAGCATCCCCGCCCCATCTTCATAAGACTTCATAAACTCCAAATCCTCGAGCCACAAAGAAAAAGGCTCAAGCAGATGCTTCGTCTCAGCAATCGCCTGCGTTGCCAAATAAATCTCATGATCATCAACGTCCCCAATAAACAAAATCGTCACGTGCCAGTCATCCCTAAGCTCCATTCGCCAATCGCCCAAAGAAACCGCGGGCCGAAGCTCAGTTTCCAAAAATTTAGAGAGTCGATCTTTCACCCCCACATTCAAATTGACAGATACAAAAATACGATGCATAATATGTTTGCTAATCTTTAGCTAGAGCCCTATGCTTAAATAGTGCCAGAATTTAAAGAGATTCTACCTAAATATCTCGAAAGTCTCAATGAGAGAGATCAGCGATCCCGAGTTTACAGTGCTCATCAAAATATCGGCCTCGAACTAGCAAGAATTTTAGAAGATCCGAAACACGTGCCGATCTACATCAAGTTTGCTAAAAACTTCGATCATCAGCTCCTCATGATGGCCGCGAAAAACATTTGCGAAAAAAAAGATATTAAAAACAAAGGCGCCTACTTTACCAAAACCTGGCTCCTCAATAATAAATTTCCTAAAAAAATAAAAGATGCATCCGCTACCCCCAATTTACACAATTCAAAAAAAAGAGGAAGAAAAATTTCTCCGCCAAAAAACAGCCTCTTTTGATTTCTCTAAATTCACCAAAAAAGAAATCCGCGAACTTTTAAAAACCATGCGCTTGGTAATGCACGCCGCAAACGGCGTCGGCCTCTCCGCTAACCAAATCGGTTTAAATCTCCGCGTCTTCGTGGCTCAAGTAGAAAATAAATTTTACGCGGTTTTCAACCCAGAAATAACCAAGCTTTCTAAAGAAGAAGTCTTAATGGAAGAAGGCTGCCTGAGCGTCCCAGATGTTTTCAGCGAAATTTCTCGCCCCGAAAAAGTCTGGCTCAAAGGCTTCGACGCCAATAATAAAAAAATCGAATTCAAAGCCTGGGGCCTCCTAGCCCGAGTCTTCCAACACGAAGTCGACCACCTAAACGGCAAACTCTTCATCGACTATATTAAATAACAAGAAATTAAGAATTATAGTTTAAGAATTAAAAAATGTATTTTATTAAATAAATTCAATTTCCTAATTACTAATTCTTAACTCTTAGTTTCTAATTAAAATATGAAATACCTCTTCTGGGGCACCCCAGACTTCGCCTCAACCATCTTAGAAAAATTAATCGCCGCTAATCTCAAGCCCCTCATAGTCGTCACCAACCCCGACCGTCCTTTTGGCCGTCATAAAATTCTCACCGCCTCACCAGTCAAAGTCCTCGCCGAAAAAAATAATATTCTCACTCTCACGCCAGAAACTTTAGATGAAGCCTTTTACGAAAAAATTAAAAATCTGGACCTTGATTTCTCCGTCCTCGCCGCCTACGGCAAAATCCTCCCAGCTAATATTATTTCTATTAAACCAATCGTCGTCGTGCACCCCTCACTTCTGCCAAAATATCGCGGCGCTACCCCCATCCAAACCACTCTTTTAAACGGCGACACCGAAACCGGCACCTCTCTTTTCTACATGGATGAAAAAGTAGATCACGGCCCAATCATTATTCAAAAAAATCTCGAGATCGATGAAGCCGACAATTATTTATCCCTCGCTAAAAAACTAGCCAACTTAAGCGCCGAAGCCTTAATCGAAACCCTCCCTAATTTAAATTCCATCGAAGCCAAGGAGCAAGATCACGCAGCCGCCACCTTCACAAAAAAAATCTCAACCGAAATGGCCGAGGTAAATTTAGCAACCGATTCTCCCGAAGTTATTTATCACAAAATAAAAGCCTTAAATCCCGAACCCGGCACCTTTACCTTTATTAATAATAAAAGAGTGAAACTCCTAGAAGTTCAAAAAGAAAGCAATAAAGTGGTTATCACGAAAACCCAAACCGAAGGAGAAACTCCAAAAGAAAATAATATCACCCTATAAAAATTATTTTCCGAGCTGTCATTCAGAGCCCAACCTTGTTTAATTTTTTAATAAAAATTAATTACAAAGTTGAGGCGTGGAATCTACTTGTAGTGAGCTTGTCGAATCTATTCAATATTTAAAAATAAAAAAATCACCGCCAAGCGCGTAGCTTGAAACGGTGAAATTGTCCCAGATGGGAGTCGAACCCACACGCTCCTTTCGGAACCCCGGATTTTAAGTCCGGTGCGTCTGCCATTCCGCCACTGGGACGAGCCGGATTACTCTGGGGACCAGATAGCTGTATTCCCCTCACCTGGGTATGGCTTACGCAAGATTTCGGGTGCGGTTGGGCTATCGTCGTTGTAGGCCGATTGATCTCTCTTCAACCTATCAAGCATTGCATCGTAGCCATGCATAGTCTTGATTGTCCAAAATTCCCGAAGCTCCTCTTGGCTCTCCGAGAGTTCGCCGCTCAACCGATTGCACTCGCCATTCAGGTAGTCGATATGCTCGTCCGCAGCTTTTCGCTCCTCATCAAGTCCTTTTCGAAGCTTTCTATTTTGGAAGAGGAGGCCGGCGATCACAACCACATTCAGAATAACCAGGGCGATTGTCCAATTCATGTCAGGTTCCTTTGCAAAGAATAGAGTTTTTCTAACCAAATTCTAATTTTTACGAGCCACGATAACTCGCTTGTGTCCTACCTAAATTATACCACAAAAAAGCCTAAAAAGTCAATATAAAGCAAATAAGCCCATGAAACCTACTTGAAAAACAAATAAAAAAGCCCCTCCTAGGGCTTTTACTTAAATAATCTGATCCACAATCCCCATCTTCTTCATTTGCTGAGCCGACCACCTAGTCTTTCTCTTAATCAAACAATCTACTTGTTCTTGCGAAAGATTATAAAGCCTTCTTAATAAATCATTAGAAAACCGGTGCTGCACCCTAATCGAATCACGAAGATCAGAAGATTCATCGATATCCATATTACAAGGTTCAACCGGTACATAAAGCTTATGAAAGAAAAATCTCGACATTCGACAGGCTTGCTTCACAATCCCCGCCCCAAAGATCAAAGTGCCAGCCGAGCTCACATAACCGAAAGCTGTCGTCGCCAGTTGCACGTTATTCACTCTCACGAAATCCAAAAAAGCCTGAGCAACATTAAAAGGACCGCCATCGCTCCTAATCCACAAATCAATTATAGCCATGGGATCCTCAAAAATTATTGGGGAAATCTGATCTATCACCCTCTCCAAATGAGCGTCGTCAACATCACCAATCCAAAAAATCCTATGAACCACCTTTGGTGCCTCAGGCCCCAAAACCAACCCAAGCTTTTCTTTAGACTTACTAGATCTTTTTTCGTGACTAGCCATCACAGCCACCTTTCTACGAAACTAAATAATTTCGTGAATCAAACCTTTTACCTTCATTTCTTTCGCAGTCCAACGCTTTTCTGAATCAAGTAAATCTTCCACCGCCCTCCTACTCAATTTATAAAGACTCATAAGTATTGTAATCGATTCCTCATGTCGCTCTTCTAAATTACGCGAATCAACCTTCATCTGCGGCAAATTAACATCTCGATCAAGATCAAAATTCACACACACCTTATGAAAATAAAACTTCGTTAACTTAGTCGCCCTACGCACCTTACCAGCACCAAACAAAAACAATCCTGCCGAAGCCACATCTCCCAAAGCCGTCGTCACCAAATTAACCTTTTTCACCCTTACAAAATCCAAAAAAGCTGCAACGACAGTGAAATCACCGCCGCCAGTCTTAATCCATAAATCAAATAAGGCTTTGGGGTCTTCCGCCTGAACCTCCCGAATTTCATTAATCAAGCGCGCCAAAGTATCATCATCCACATCTCCAACCCAAAAAAGCTCATGAGCCTTAGCTGGCTTGTTTTGCCGAGTCATGCAGCACCTCCTAGAGATTTATTTATCTCTCAAAGAACCAAGGGATTCATACTTCAAGACAATATCATCATCATTATAGAAGTTCAAACGCTCCACCACATCTGTCACGTCCTTCTCACCCAAATAAACAGTCAAAATATAACCCGGCCGATGTAATGGCTTCCCCCACAATTTCAAAAATGTTTCCACGCTAATGAGCTTTTCCCCCGTCACCGTCTCCACATGAATCTTCCCCGTCGCATCATGCGTATGCACCTCCGCCATGCAAGTATCCGTAATCCCAATATCCGCCGGAATCACCTCATTC
>JAHFLM010000002.1:24404-31277 GCA_023244865.1 Candidatus Harrisonbacteria bacterium
CCCCCATCCACCAAAACCGTCAAATGCGAGTGAATATGATATTCCAAATTCAAATGATCCTCCAAACATTCGAGCCCCAGCTCCTTCGAAGTCACGGGCGTCCAAAGTTTCTTAGTTTCCAAATTAAATTTATAAGCCCCAAAGCCGACCAAAACCGCCAAGACCACCCCTAAAAATACAAACCAATCGCTGGACTTTGTCCACATATGTATTATAATTTAACACGCTAATTGCCAGTTCGTCTAATGGTAGGACACGCGCCTCTGGAGCGTGGAATCGGGGTTCGAGCCCCTGACTGGCAGCAAAATAAATAAAAGCAAATTAAATACGCATGAGTTTTCCAACAGAAAAACATCTTCAAGATTTTGAAAAAGATAAATTTAATTACAAGACACTATCCAAGAGAATTTTAGATGAGGTTTTACTAAAAATGGAACTACCTAACTGTTTCGGATTTTATGGAAACTGGGGAAGTGGAAAATCAACAATAATAAACTATATCCAACAACACTTAGGCGAAAAAACAGACGAAAGCTATAAAAAAGTTATTTTTGTCTATTTTGAACCGTGGAAATACGAATACTCCAACCAAAGTGATCTGTTGTTCGCCCTACTTAACTGTATAAAAAAGAAACACAACAACAATAAAAATGTGTGGAAAAAAATAATGGTTGACGTAGCAGTTATTGGCTCAAGCATTCTAAGAAAAACAACGTTAGCAGATACACAAGAAATTGTGGGGGACTTCAAGATCTTCGAAGATAAATTCCTAAATGAACACGAAATATGGATCGACAAAATAGAAGAATTGCAAAAAAACTTCGAAGAAGTCATTGCTAAAACATTAAAAAAGAATAAGGCTTCAAAACTTGTTATTTTTATTGATGATCTAGATAGATGCCTCCCAGAAAACGCAGTCAAACTACTTGAAGGAATAAAGAACTTCTTACTTATTGAAAATACGCTATTTGTAATTGCTATCGATAGAAGAGTTATAAGTGAAATGGTAGAAAAAAAATACGGACTACATGATGGCTATGGGGATGAATACCTAACGAAAATAATTCACTATTATTACGAACTACCAACGGTGAGCTTAAAAGATGTTATCAAAGAGACACTTTCTACTCATAATATAGAAACAAACGAGAGTCAGTGTGGATATATGGCAGAATTCTTAAAAGATGAGGCGAAAGAACCTCGTTATGCAAAACACATAATTCATCAGTTAGGCATGGCAATAAATCTATCCGAAGATTCTAAAAAAGATATAAAAGAAGACACTCAAAATACCAGCTTAAAGTACTTATTTGTCGCATCCTTCTTATTAACAAAGTTTCCAAAATTATTCTCTAGTGGAGATCCAGCAACGCTAATTAGAAACATAAGAGATTCTGCAAATATACTCAAAACAGGAAACAATCATGGAGACGAATATAGAAAAATCGTTGATAGTTATAATATAAGTCAAGAGATTAGAACCAAACTAGAAAACATAGTTCAACACTCAATCTCAAGAGTGGGTGAATCATCTCCTGAGAAAATTATTAATTCAGAAAAACTAACTAAGGCAATAAAACAACTCAGAGCATTTCAATAAAACAAAAAAGTAACCCATGACCCCAAAACAAATAACAATCGCAATCCTATTAATAATCATCGGAGCAGCATTCTTTTTCTACCAACAAAAAAATATCCCTAATAAAAAACTTATTCTTTCAGCCTCTTTTGGCTGTGACGATAGTTCTCACTTTATCGCTGAATTTAAAGAAATAAACAAAGTAAATATTATTGTAGATGGTGTAATCACTAAAACCCTTCCGAGAACAGATGGAGATGGTCAAAGATTTGAAGATACTTCTTCTATTTATGTCTTTGCGGGTGAAGAAGTGAATGTGACAAATAAAGCCACTAATAAAATGACGGTCTGCCACCAACCACTCGACCCTAACAACGCCCCGATTAACTTTGGCGACGCAGCTGAAGGTGCGGGCGTTAAACAAGACCTCGCCCTAATAGTCAGCGAAAACATCATCGGTAAATGGCAAAGCTTAGACGACGTAAAATTCGCCCGAGAATTCAAACCGGGCAACATCGTAGATAAAATTTATGATGGCAAACTTATCTCAATCGACAGTTGGAAAATCTTCACCAAAGCCACCACCCCCACAAATGAATTCCCCCTCGAAAACAACACCCCCTACCTCCAAATAAAATTAACGGACAAAGAAGCTCAAGCGGTTTATTTTAAAATCTCCAAACTCACTCCTGAAGAATTAGAACTAATCTACCTAGACCGCGGCGGCATCCTAAACTTCAAAGCAATTGGCAAATAACAACTCAATAAAATCTTTCGCAAAAGAATTCCTAATTTTCGGCATCAAAGAAGCTCGGGCCGCCATCTTTGCTGGTTCGTTTTTTGTCCTGCTTTTTATCTCTAATCACATTCCCCTTTTTGGGCTGGCTCGATATGACTTTCTTTTCTTAGCCGCTGTCGCCATCCAATTAGTCCTTTACTTCACCAAACTCGAAACCAAAGACGAGGTAAAAGTCATCTTTATATTTCACATTATTGGGCTCGTCTTAGAGCTTTATAAAACCAGCCCGAGCATCGGCTCATGGAGTTATCCCGAAAACGGAGTATTAAAAATTGCCACCGTACCTTTATATAGCGGCTTCATGTATGCGGCGATTGGCAGCTATATCAGCCAAGCTTGGAAAATATTCAAACTCGAACTCACCAACTACTCGTACTATCTAATAAGCGCCTTCCTCTGCTTTCTAATCTATCTAAACTTTTTTACCAATCACTATATTTACGACTTTAGAATCTTCCTCATCTTAGCCGTCTTCATCTTCTTTTGGCGTACCAAAGTTTATTTCACAGTCACAAACATTCGCCGCTACATGCCACTAAACCTCTCTTTTATCTTTATCGCTTTTTTCATTTGGATTGCCGAAAACATCTCTACTTATTGGGGTGCTTGGAAATATCCCGATCAAATCCACACTTGGAATATAGTTTCCACCGGCAAAATTACCTCTTGGTTTCTAATGGTCATCATTAGCTTTATCTTAGTGGCTTATTTAAAACATTTTAAAAAAGATATCTTGAAAAAATAAAGAAACACTTCCCCTGAATGAGGAAGTGCTTTTGATTTAATTTGGACCACGAAGCGACTTCTTAGCAATCGCAATCTCTTTTTTCATAAGGCCAAGAAATGCATAAACTACCATTTTATGATCAGCAACTAAGCTATAAAACGGGTGCTTGAATGTCGTGGGTCGATTTCCCTCTATGTAGAAATGAGAAAGCCATGCGGGCCCATACGAAACAATGGGCAGCAAAAACAAAAGGTCCGAGTTAGCGGTAAAATATGACGCCATAATCACAACATAAGCCGACAAAGTTCCGATCACGTGAATAATTCGAGTACTAAGCTTACTGTGTTCTAAAACATAAAGAGGCCAGAATTTATTAAAAGTCATTTTACCCTCCCGCACCTTTCGGCACCAAGTGTTAAAAAGAACCATATAAAGAATACTACAATGCCAACCACGCCACAAACTTTTTTATACTTAAATTTTCGTATTAAATCTCAATCCAAAAGTCAGCCGATCTTCCAAAATATTTTCCAAATAATGAAAGGGGCGATAATTAGACCCGAAAAATCCCGGAGCTCGAAGAATCATCACATGCCCCGGTGCAGCTTCTAAAAACCGTGGATTAGTTTTTTCTCGATCGTCACATAAATAAAAACTTCCATAACCCTTCATTAAGAAAACGCAGATTAAATTAATATTAGCCGCATGATCCACGTGAGGTGTAATCCCAATCGAACCCGCATCATATTTCTGGAGCACCGGCTCGTTAAAAGTAATAGGGCTATTTAGAAATGGCTTAACTAAAGCTGCTTGAAGTTTGTAATTAAGAAGACTGGTAAAATCTTCTTGCAACCTTCGATAAAGACTCTCTTCTGGAAATTTAGAAAAGGAAGAAAGTTGCTCTCTCACTTTATGCTTACCCACAAACTCCGGCTGCCTCGCATATTCATAATTTTCCGCCTCTTTAAGTAAAACAAGCCGCCGCTCCTCAGGAATAATCGGAAAGCTAACCCCACCCTCTTTTATTAACTCGTGAATCACCGAATCAATATTGAAATCCAAGAGATTAGTAAAATAAAAATTACCCCTTTTCACCACCACTTCCGGCGCCCCATTATCCCAAATATCCAGTTTTTTAACCGCCACCACGACCTCCCTAATTTTCTTATCTAAAATAATTTCACTAGCAATCTTCTCCGCTAAAGTTTCAATCAACTCGCAAAACTCCCCCTCTATCACTTTTTGAGCAATCTTTTTACTTTGCCGATAATCCACCGTCTCTTCTAATAAAATCCCCTTCACGTCATCGCCCCAAGGCGTAATCGTAATATTTATCTCGAAGCGTTGAGAAGTGTGTTTTTCTTTTTCGGTCGCGCCATGAAGTCCTGTAAAAATAAGCTTGTTTATTTTGATTTGCATAAATTTAAATTATTAAAGCCCGTAAATAAAAAATCCCCAGAAAGGGGACGTTTTATTTACGGGCTATTATTAATAATGAAAAGTCCCCTTAAAAGATAGGGGCGGAGTGAATAAATCCGGACCAAGTGCTAATGTATTTAGTAATTAACATTCTTTTCATTCTGAGCGACGACGATTTTTTTGTCAAAAAATTACTTCTTCTGAAAATCCATCCATTTGGTTTGGAAAAGATTTCTCACTTTTTCTTCGATCAGCGGATTCAAAAAGTGGTTCATGTCTCGGCCATGAATTAAGTTATCTCTAATCTCAGTCGCCGAAACTTTCGGCGTCGTACCATCAAAGCGATTTAAGATGTGACATTTTCGATTCAACTTCAAGAAAAAACTAATATCCTCTTCACACCCACCAAAAAACACCGCCTTATCCGGAGTAATCCCCGAGCTCTCTAGTAAGTCATCTAGCGCCACCATCCACTCGTCATCACTCGATGCAAAGTCACCCAAAGGCAAAGTTTTTATATCTGGAAAAATAGTTTTAATAAAAGCCCTCCTCTCTTCGTAAGAAAAAAAGTGCCTCAATGACTGCGAAGCATTCGCACTCCCAATAATTAAACGCGACTTATCTGCACCAAAAAGCTTAAGCATTTCATTAATCACCGCCTCATGCCCAGCGTGAATCGGATTGAACCGACCACAATAAATCCCAAAACAATCTCCGTACTTCTCCATAATTTTCTATAATACATGATATTCTAAAATAATTCATGTACTACCTCTATATCATCGAATGCAAAGACAAAAGCCTTTACACCGGCATCACCACCGACCTTGAACGCAGATTTAAAGAACACCAAGCCGGCACCGCGAGCCACTACACCCGAGCCAAAGGCGCCGTTAAAATTTTATACACCGAAGAATTCGAAAATCGCAGCGAAGCCTCCAAACGCGAAGCCGAAATTAAAAAGTTACCCCGCATTAAAAAGTTAAAACTCATTCAAAATTGATTGACAGTCTAAATAAAAATTGTTATTATTTATCAATAAATTATGGCGCGCGAAGAAGTAATCTTAAGATTTAATAAAGTTTCCTTTGGCTATGAATTCAAAAATCCCCTCCTCACGGAGGTTGATTTTTCTTTGCGCCAAGGCTTCAAGCTTACTTTAATGGGTCAAAATGGCGCCGGCAAAAGCACTCTTTTCAAATTAATTACCGATAAGCTCACGCCCGATGAAGGCAAGATCGACAAACGAGCCGGCCTCACTATCGCCACTTCTCTCCAGGTTATTCCCAGAGATGAACTCGACTTAACCGTCCGAGACTTTTTCAGCAAACGCTTTACCGAAAAAGTTTACGAAATCGACAAACTCGCCAAAGAAATTTTAGAAGTCGTTAATCTCAAAGCCGACCTAACCGCCAAAATTAAAACCTTCTCCGGCGGCCAACAGGCAAGACTCTTATTAGCTTCAGCCCTTATTCAAAACCCAGATTTACTTCTCCTCGACGAGCCAACTAACAATTTAGACAAAGACGGCATCGCTCATCTCACTAAATTTTTAATCGACTATAAAAAAACCTGCATTGTCATTTCTCACGACGCCGACTTTTTAAACGCCTTCACGGACGGCGTCCTCTACTTAGATGTTTTTAATAAAAAGTTAGAGCAACATGTCGGCGACTACTTCGACGTCGTCGAAAGAATCAATCAACAGATCGAAAAAGAGAATCGCAAAAACGCCCGCCTCGAAAAAGAAATTCAAGAGAATAAAGATAAGATGAACTTCTTTGCCAACAAAGGTGGCAAGATGCGCTTGGTCGCTAAAAAAATGCGTGACAAAGCCGCCGCCATGGAAGAAGAAGTAGTGGATGTAAGAAAGGAAGATAAAACCATTAAAAAATTCGCCATTCCCGCTCAAGAAGAACTCGTTGGTGAAATTATCAGCATTAAAGAACTATCCATCATGAAGGAGGGTCGCGTTATTCATAAAAAAGTAGACATAAAGCTCAAGAAAAACCAACACCTTCTCCTCTCTGGTCCTAACGGCATCGGCAAAACAACTCTCTTAGAATCAATCGCAAAAGGCAATAAAACCCCCGGTATCAAAATCCAAGAAGATGTCGTGGTTGGCTACTATCGCCAAGATTTTTCCACTCTCGATTTTAATCACACGGTTTATGAATCCTTAGCCGAAGTTGCTAAAAATATTACCGATGGCGGCATGCGCGGTGTCGCCGCCGGCTTTCTTATCAACGAAGAATTAATGAAAAATAAAATCGGCTCAATTTCCGAAGGTCAAAAAGGCTTAGTGTCTTTCGCGAGATTAATTCTCCAAAAACCCGGCCTCCTAATTTT
>JAHFLM010000087.1 GCA_023244865.1 Candidatus Harrisonbacteria bacterium
CCTCACCCCTGAGCGCCCCGTCCCAGCGGGGAGCATGATAAAGTAAAAGAGAAAATTTATCCTCTCGTAGTTTAATGGATAGAATACCTCCCTCCGAAGGAGGCGATGCAGGTTCGATTCCTGCCGAGAGGACACGAGTATCACGAGTGCCTCTCGGAGTGAGTAAACTGCTTTACTCACGTCAGGAATCGAAAGATTTTTCGTTATCTCGCGTAGCGGGATCGAAAAGTACCCGCGACCGTAGGTCGAGATTCCCTGCCTACGGCAGGTAAACTGCCGAGAGGACACGAGCTTGCATTTTCAGCCTAATTCGGTTAAAGTAATCGCCATGTCTCAAGATAATCTCATTAAGCTTGCCTGCAAGACCTGTAAACGGGTTAATTACTGGACCTCAAAAAATCGTAAAAAAGTCGAGCGCAAGCTTGACCTCAAAAAGTATTGTAAGTGGTGTAAGAAAAAGACGACCCATACGGAAGCTAAAAAATAATTTAGAGCGGGCTTGCCAGCCTTAGGCTGACTTGCCCGCCGGAGCGGGAGCGAAGGCGGGGGATGGAGGAATCGAACCCCCGAATGCGGTTTTGGAGACCGCCGGTATGCCACTTACCTAATCCCCCAAGAAGGATGCAACCCCACCATCTTTCCATAAATCAGCCGATTTTTCAAACCATTTAATCCTTTTATCCGCTTTAAACCACGTCATTTGGCGTTTGGCATAGTGCCAGATGGCTTGATTTAATTCAGTCTTCATTTGCTCCAGTGTTAGTTTATTCTGGAGAAAGAGGGCCACGTAGCGATATTCTAAGCCCAGCGCTTCCAACCGCTGCCAGCTCAAGCCGGATTTCTTCAAGTTTTTTACTTCAGTAATTAGGTTTTTCTTACCCTTTGCTTTAAGTCTGTTTAATAATCTGGTTTTAATCTTTTTCTTTAGAATGTCATCATCAGGTTTGAGACCAATAAAAAGTATTTGTTTATTATCTGCAATAGGATGAGCTACTAGTCTAGGCACTTGTTGCAATACCGTGGCAATTTCAATTGCTCTAATTAAACGCCGTGGGTTTTTAGCATCAATAGTTTTAGCTCGCGCGGGATCAAGCTGGTTTAAGATTCTAAATAATTCTATGACACTCTTTTTCTCTAAACTTTTTCTTAATTTTAGATTAGGTGGTACTTCAGGGAAGGTAATTCCATCTACCGCGGCGCGGATATATAAGCCAGTGCCGCCACAGATAATTGGGAGCTTATTTCTCTCCCAAATGCCTTTTACTTTTTCTTGAGCTAGTTTTTGATAATGCGAGACGGTGAAGACTCGCTTGGGGCTAGCCACGTCTAAGAGATAGTGGGGGATACCTTCCATCTCGGCTTTAGTAATCTTGCCACTGCCAATGTCTAACCCACGATACACTTGCCGCGAATCGGCCGAGATTACTTCACCACTAAACTTCTTAGCTAATTTAACCGCTAAGTCACTTTTACCACTCGCGGTTGGGCCAACGATGACCACTAACTTCTCCATTACCTAAACCTAGCATCAAAAGTGGTAAATAAAAAGCGCCCCGCTACTCGTGAGAGTGGCGGGGCGTATAGCTCTAAGCAGCATTGTCATCTGTAACCGCCGGTGTTAAATATTCCTCTAATACTTCAAGCCGCCGGACACGAAATATTATTGTTTGACAAAGATGACCAAAATAGAAGACTATTTCTACGACCGGGTCTTGAGATCTATGGATCACTCCCTGCATCAACTTTTTCTGTGCCTTTTTGCACCGCGTTCTGTCGTGTTCAGGTTCTTTCTTAATTTCTTGTGGGGTAATGGATATCACCTTGTCATCCTGCTCCATTCGTTGAATGAGGCGGCGATATTGGTCCAAAATGCTATGCTTCCCTCTTATTTTAGGGTGACGGTCGGGACATAGTTTACTCATGGTCTCTACCTCCGCCGGTTGGGTTATGAATTAGAAAAGAGCGCCTTTTTTATCCTAGCACCATTGCCTTTTTGGTGCAAAACCGTAAAATGGGCGACAGGCCCGCCTTCGCACAAGGCTACGGCAGGGCAAGCCGGAGTGGTGGAATGGTAGACACGCACGACTCAAAATCGTGTGTCGTAAGACA
>JAHFLM010000003.1 GCA_023244865.1 Candidatus Harrisonbacteria bacterium
TGGAAATCCGCTCCGTAAATCACGACCAAATAATTAAAAGCGGTGTGAACAGCGGTTGCAATCAATAAGCCAATTGGCACATCGTGCCATAAAGCCTCACGTCGCTTCATCGCCAAGCCCCAATAAAAACCTAGGAGCGCCGAACTTAAAACGTGTAGTAAGGTTGCGCCAATAAATCTCAAGGTTAGAAGTTCAAATCCATTAGTTGAGCTAATGGCTGAAGCTACATTTTCTACTGAGGCAAAGCCAAGTGCTGCAATCACTAAATACATCATTGCGTCGATAGGTTCGTTAAATGCCGCCTTTTTTCTAATGATAAAATAAACCGGTGCGAGTTTACATAATTCTTCGATAAGGGAATACAAAACTACTCCTAGCGAGCCAAACTCAGGGGAGCCTAAAGGATTTAAAATATAATTTGTTACCAAAACCTGCAGATACAAAGCAGGGAAGACTAACACTGCTCCTAAAATAAATGTCTCAAAAATTAAGCCTTTCGGCTCGGGTCTGTCTCGATCTTCTTGTAAAAAGAAAATTAGCCAGATTAGGGCCGGCATGAGACCTAATATAAAAGATAGCCAGATTACCATGTTTCCACCATTAATAGAGGTTTATTTTTATGAGGCAACGATTGATAAATCTTTTCCGTCACAAAAGGAATGAACGGGTGATTTAATTTGAGAGCTTGCACTAAGAGATGAGCTAAAAGTTTTTGCGTGTGGGTTTTGATCCCCGGGTCCTCGAGCTGCTTTTTACTCGCTTCTATATAAAAGTCGGCGAGCTCATTCCATGTAACGCGGTATGCCTCTAAAGCCGCCAAATGAATTTCTAAATCATTGAGACTCTGGGTGATTTTCGCTTTCGCTTTTGCAAACTCCTCTAAAATTTTTCGATCCGCTTCGGTTGTTGCCACAACCTCCTCATTCAGTTTAGCAAAATCGCTAGTTTCCGTATTATCCAAAATGAAGCGAGTGATATTCCAAAGTTTATTCGTGTAGTGTTTGTAGCCTTTAATTTTATTTTCTTCGATCTTAATATCCGTCCCAGGAGCCGCCGCAGTAACAAGCGCCATGCGCGCTGCATCCGCCCCATACTTTTCAGCAATCTCGATTGGATCAATCCCATTACCTAAAGACTTAGACATTTTTCTACCCTTGGCGTCGCGCACTGTGCCATGTAGTAAGACTTTTTTAAACGGCACCTCATCCAAAAAATACCCGCTCATTAGAATCATTCTCGCCACCCAGAAAAATAAAATCTCATAGCCAGTTTCAAGCAGCGATGTCGGGTGATAAATTTCTAACTCCGCCGTTTCTTTAGGCCAACCCAATGTGCTAAACGTCCACAAAGCCGAAGAAAACCAAGTGTCGAGCGTGTCAGGATCTTGCATCACCACGCCGGAGCCTTTGGCGGAGGTGGGTTCGTTTCCAACACTTACCACTTCACCTGCTTCGTCATACCACACCGGAATCCTATGCCCATACCAAATCTGCCTTGAGATACACCAAGGCTTCAAATTATCAATCCAGTGAAAATAAATCTTACTAAAATGCTCCGGTAAAATCGTAATCGCCCCCGACTCCACCGACTTTTTCATAATTCGCTTGAGGCTAGTTTTTTGTAAGGCCTTGTCATCCCGGAGTGAAACGACGGGATCTGTGTTGTTTCGAGATGCCGTCGCTGTCGCTCCGGCATGACAAACGGGGACAAACTCCTTCTCCACATCCACAAACCACTGCTTTTTAGGTAGGGGTTCGATAATGCCACCCGTCCTCTCTGCCGTCGCCACATTCTGCTTAATCTTCTCCTCCTTTATTAAAAGTTTTTGTTCCCTTAGCCAATTAGCAATAATCTCACGCGCTTCCAAAACCTTTTTGCCATTCAATAATTCATTTTTTGAAATCATCCGCGCTTTTTCATCAATTACTTGCACCATTGGTAAGTGGTTTTTCTCGGCCATTAAGGCATCGATTTGTGAATGCGCCGGTGTGACCCCTAAAGCCCCAGTGCCAAAGTTTGGATCCACTTCGCGATCCGCAATAATTTTTAAATTTAATTCTTCACCGCAAAAGCTTACTTTGTATTCCTTGCCAATAAAATCTTGATAACGTTTGTCATCTGGGTGCACCGCCACCGCCGTATCGCCAATTTTCGTTTCCAAGCGAGTGGTCGAAACCGGAATAGGGAAGTCGCAAGCATATTTAAAGGTGTAAAGCGTCGCCTCGCGCTCCTCGTAAACTATCTCATCATCCGAAATTGTGGTTTGCCCTTTCGGATCCCAGTTAATCACGCGCAACCCACGAAAAATCAAACCCTCATCGTACATTTTCTTGAAAGCGGTATTAACGGCGAAGTTTCTTTTTTCGTCTAGCGTAAAAGCCTCCCGACTCCAGTCGCAAGATGCCCCCATTATTCTAATTTGAGAGGTGATCGTGTCGTGGCTCGCTTTCGCAAACACATCAATTCTCTTTAATAACTCCTCCCGCCCCAAATCGTACCGGCTTTTATCTTCATTTTTATAAATATCTTTTTCCACGCGTGCTTGCGTCGCAATCGCCGCATGGTCCGTCCCGGGAATCCATAAGGTTCGCTGCCCTAGCATGCGATGATAACGAATCAAAATATCTTCCAGGGTAAGCATTAAGGCGTGTCCCATGTGCAAAATCCCCGTCACATTTGGCGGTGGCATCATAATTGTGTAAGCTTCGGCTTTTTCATGAGTCAGCCCAGCTCCAATCATTTTTTCCGGATTAAAAAAGCCACTCTCCTCCCAAATTTTATAAATTACCCCTTCGTGCTCTTTCGGTTCGTAAGCTTTCTTAAATATTTCTTCCATAATTTTATAATTGTCATTCAGAGCCCAATTCCGTTTGATTCCCCAAAGAATCAATTCGGAATTGAGGCGTGGAATCTATTCAATAATCCCTCTAAAAATATCCCAAAAACCCTTTATTGTCTATTAAGAAATCTAAATATGTTAAAATAAAAATATTAATATTATGGAACCAAATCAAAAAGTTAGTTGGTATCAAATAGCCTTACCATTAGGCGTCATGGTCGCAGTCTTTGTTTTCATCGGCTCACAAACTAATAGTGGTGGCGTAAGAGTTGAGGCTGCCACTCCTAAAAATGTTTGTGATTACATGATGGATTCTTATCATCAATGCCATGATCGTGGCTATGATGATGTGAAATGCAACATTACGCTATTTCAGGCTACGCAATGCTATGCCGATCCAAATCTTAAAGACTGCTATTTTAATCTGCCTGATACTACTAATATGATTTGCCCGACTCCTAAGGGTAGTCTCGCTGCATCTAGGACCACATCCTCATTATTCTCCGGAGCTTCTTCGGGTAGCCCATCTTCTCAATCAGCTAATCAAAATATGGGTAATTTTTATAGTCCTGCCGCCGCCCCATCCACCAACCCTTCTTTTTATAATAATCCCTCATCTAGCCCAGCCGACCCTTTCGCAGACTATGATGCTTTCTCTGCCGCTTCAGAAGCCGCCGATCGTCAAACATCCCCGGGTGTTTATCCACCAAGTCCATCCAATGTTTACAACCCCTACACCCCCGCTGGATTAACTCCACCTTCAAATTCAGGCCCTACTTCATTTGACACTAGTGACCCCATCGTACTACTTCCTCAATGTACATTTTGGGAGATTCTATACAATGGATGGAAGTGTTATAAAATTGATCCTAAAAATTATGCCCAAGCTTCTAAATGTGCTACGGTTTCAGGTCTTTTGAGTGGAGATGGTACTTATACCTGCCCAGGGCACTAGTTTTGGTCATACTTGTAAGTTACACAGCCTCAACAAACTACCCCTAACTTAAAAGATTTAGCCCACCCACCGCCTTATCGTTCGGATACTTTTTACCGAGAAATCCGGCGAGGGCAATCATGACCGCGTTGTCGGTGTTGTATTTTAATTCTGGGGCGTGAAAAATAATATCATTTTTTAGAGCTAGTCCGCTCAGAGCTTTTTTAATCGCCTCGTTCGCCGCCACACCACCACAAACTAAGAGAGAAGCCGGACCAAATTCAGTAATGGCCTTACCGCATTTTTTCAGGAGCACCTCGACAACTGCCGCCTGAAACCCGGCGCACAAATCCTCTTTAGTAACTTCAGGATTATCTCGTAAATAATATAACACCGCCGTCTTCAACCCCGACAAGCTAAAATTATAATCTTGGGAATGAAGCATTGGCCTAGGCAAGATTACTTTTTTAGCGTCACCTAATCCAGCTAGTTTTTCCACCTCTGGTCCGCCGGGATAGGGGAGTTTGAGCATTTTCGCCACCTTGTCATAAGCTTCACCCACCGCATCATCAAGCGTTTCACCTAAAATTTTATATTCACCAATCTTTTCTATTAGTAAAAGAATCGTGTGGCCGCCACTAATAATCAAAACCAGAGCCGGTAAATCTACCGGTGCTTTGAGCCAGTTAGAATAAATATGCCCCTCAAGGTGATTGGCTCCGTAAAGTGGTCTGTTTAATTCCTTGGCTAGTTCATTTGCAAACCCAATTCCAGTCCACAAAGCCGGCTCGAGCCCCGGGCCAACAGTGACATGAATTTCATCAATTATTGAAACATTGTCATCCCGGAGTGAGACGACGGGATCTGTGCTGTCTCGAGATACCGTCGCTATCGCTCCGGTATGACAAAGTTGAGCCTTAATATCCTCCCAAACCAAAGGTAAATTAATTAAGTGTTCTCGCTTAGCGAGAGTCGGCACCACTCCGCCAAACTCCGCATGAATCTTCACCTGACTAGAAACTTTTTCAGCTAGTATCTGGAATTTATCGCCATCAAAAGCTACCACCGCCATCGCCGTTTCGTCACAACTCGTCTCAATCGCTAAGATTGTTTTATTTTTAACCACCTCTTCCATGTACCGCATACTATACAATTTTTTATTTATTTAGTCTATATATTTTAAAAAATAAAAAACCCGGCCAATTTTAGCCGGGTTTGTTCGATGCGTGGTCGAAATTAGTCGTTGGTGCCCCTTACCTCGACCCACCCTTCGATCATTCTTCCGAGATGAGCATTATTGGGAATTTCGCCATCGAGGTAAGCGCCTTTTTCAAGTAGTCCCACTAAGCGGAGCTTAGATTCAGGCCCGAAGCCAAAAGAACTCTCAAATTGATAGCGGGTTGCCACTACGGGGTTTTTCCCCTGCAAGGGGAGTCGTCTCAGAGTCTCAATTAGAACCGCAATCTCAAACATGTTTTGGGTTTCCGTATCCCGAATCCCCAATATCACCATTTGATCTTGATCGAGGTAGGAAGCCAGACTTAATGCTGGCGAGGTGAAGATTTCATATCTTCGACCGGGCACCATATCAAATAAGCTCATGATCTATCTCCAGTTTCTATGACAATTTACTAGGGTTTCAGCTCTAGGCGACATCGCCTTAGCCATCTAGAGCATTATATCATAAATAATATTATTGTCAATATAAGGTAAAATAATCCCGTTTTAATGATGCTTATGAGATATTTGGTAGTTGTGCTATAATCAAGCCAATATAAAAATTAAACAAAATAAAACTATGGATGAAATGAATAAAGTTTGCCCAATGTGTCAGGGGGAGAATTGCGAATGTAAATGTGAGGGTTGTGGTCAAAAAGCTACCGAATGCACCTGTCCTAAAGAAGAGGGTATGCCAGCTGCTAAATGCGAAGGTTGCAATGCCGACATGAAGGATTGTGCCTGCCCTAAAGAAGAAAAGTGTGAGGGATGTCATAATGCAAAGAGTGCCTGCACCTGCTAATTTAATAATTTAACTAAAAATCGCCATTTAAATGGCGATTTTTAGTTTTCCGTGCTATTATAATGCTGAATGAAACCCTTAATATTCATAAAAAAATACCGCAAGATCATTTTACCTGTCACTTTAGTTATTTTAGGTTTCGGTTCCCATCTTTTTAAGGCTGCAACACCCGAATCTTATCTCGTTAAAAAATCTAATATTTCTCAAGAAGTTTCTTTTACTGGCAAAGTGAAGCCTGCCGAGAACGTGGACTTATCTTTTGAAAAATCTGCTCGGATTGTGAGTGTGAGCGTAGTGGTGGGAAGTGAAGTTTTTGCGGGCGAGGTTTTAGCGACCTTAGATAGTGGCGAGTTATTAAGTGATTTAAGAAAAGCCGAAGCTAATTTGAAAGCCGAGCAGGCCAGATTAGATGAAGTTATATCTGGCACAAGAAAAGAGGAGTTAACTTTAGAGACGAGTAAGGTTGCTGGGGCCCTAAGTTCCAAAGACGGCGCTCTAAAAACTCTTAAGGACAATATTAAAAATGCCTACGTTAAAGCTGAAGATGCAATTCTCGCTAAGTCTGATCAAGCTTTCGTAAATCCTCAAACGAGCAACCCAAATCTCGCAGCCTTCTCAATCGATTCGAGTTTAAAAAGCGAAGTGGAGCGAGATCGTGTTTCGATGAGTCGAGTTTTAAAAGATTGGAACAGTTCTTTGAGCTTAATTGATTCTAAAGATACCACCATCAATCCTGGCATTGCTACTTCGGCTGAGCAGGCAAAAAAATATTTGAGTATTGTTTTTGACTATCTTAATAAACTTTCTTTGATTATTAATAATCCCAATAACCAATCACTTGATCAAACTTATGGTGGTGATTTTGCTGCGTGGCGCACCGAAATTTCCGCTGCTAAAGTCAATGTCAGTAATGCTATTTCTGACATTATTTCTAGTGAGGATCACTACGTTGGCACTATCTCAGATTATCAAATTTCTCAAAATCAGCTCTTGTTAAAACAGGCTCCTCCTGAAGTCAACGCGCTCGCGATTCAACAAGCCGCTGTTGATGGCGCCGAAGCCTCAGTCGCTAATGTTAGGGCAGAGCTTCGTCATAATTCTATTATTTCTCCAATTAACGGGGTTGTTTCTAAAGAGGCGATTAAGGTGGGTGAGCTTGCGACCCCCTCACAGCCTGTCATTAGTATTATTTCTGATTCTAATTATCAGATCGAGGCCAATGTCGCTGAGGTAGATGTGGTAAAAATTAAAAAGGGTGATTTGGCCACGGTTACTTTAGACGCTTACGGCGATGAAGTGCCTTTTGAAGCGCGTTTAGTGGAGTTGGATTTGGGCGAAAGTATTATCGACGGCGTCCCTACTTACAAAACCGTTTTTCAATTTACGAGTAACGATAAACGCCCTCGTTCTGGCATGACCGCTAACCTAGTAATCATTAGCCGTAAAAAAGACAATGTCTTAGTTGTGCCACAACGTTTAATTAAAAAAGATGACGGGGGGGTGGAGAGTGTGAAGGTGGCTTTGAAGGGTGGTAAGTTTGAATTTAAAACCGTAACCACTGGCTTGAGGGGGAGTGATGGCTTGGTAGAAATTTTGACCGGTGTAGGTGAGGGTGACCAAATCGTGACTTATCATGAAAACTAAGGAGCCGCTGATTCGTTTAGAAAATTTAAAAAAAGTTTATGGCGAGGGAGATTCTCAAACCACCGCTCTTTTGGATGTAGATTTTTCAATCAATGAAGGTGAGTTTGTAGCAATCATGGGTGCCTCCGGTTCGGGTAAATCCACCCTACTCCATATTTTAGGTTTTTTAGATAAGCAAACGAGTGGTATTTACTATTACGGTGGTAAAAATAATTTACATTTTAGCGAGCCGCAGTTAGCCGCGCTTCGGAATAAGGAATTGGGTTTTGTTTTTCAAGCTTTTCATTTATTGCCCAAAGCTACTGTTTTGGAAAACGTTTTATTGCCCTTGGCTTATTCCGACGAACCCGAAAGTCAGTGGGAGCGTTTAGCTCGCGAGGCGATTAGTGCTGTGGACTTAAACCATCGAGTCGATCATTTAGCCGTTTCTCTGTCAGGTGGCGAAAAACAACGTGTCGCAATCGCCCGTGCCTTAGTAAATAACCCCTCGGTAATTTTTGCTGATGAGCCAACTGGTAATCTTGATTCTGTCTCCGGTAAAAAAGTAATGGAGATCATTCACAAGCTTAATTCGCTTTATAAAAGAACCGTCATTTTAATTACCCACGAAACCTCCACCGCCGAACACGCCGAGCGTATTATTAAGATTAAAGATGGAAGGGTAGTGAGCGATGAGGCTGTGAAAAATCGTCGAGCCGCCGAAGATGATTATAGTAAATAATTTATTATGACCCTCAAGCAAACATTTAAAATCGCTGCTAAAAGTATTTTAGCCTACCGGTCTCGCTCGCTCCTCACTATTTTAGGGATTGTGATCGGCATTGCTTCGATTATTTTGGTTACCTCGATCAGCGCTGGAGCGGCGGATTTAATTTTGAAGCAGGTGCGAGCTTTAGGTGGGAAGACGATGGTGATTCAGCCTGGCCAAGATCCTAAAGGCCCCGGCGATTTTTCCGAGCTTTTCACCGACTCTATTAAAGAAAAGGATTACTTTTTTTTGAATAAGGAAAAAAAGGCGCTAGATCTATTAACTGTTGCTCCGGTAATCTTAGAAACTCTTTCGGTGCAAAAAGATAATAATTTTTATCGAGCAAACGTTATTGGCACAACAGAAGAGATGCCTCAGATTTTAGATGTCGCTCCGGAGTCGGGATTTATTTTTTCTGAAGAAGATGTGAAAGCCAAGGCGTCTTATGCAGTGATTGGGGATGAGGTTAGGCAAAAACTTTTTCCTGATTCAGAAGCCTTGGGTCAGAAAATCAAAATCAAAGGCAAGAATTTTAAAGTCATCGGCGTTTTCCCTAAAAAGGGTCAGGTAGGCTTTCTTAATTTAGACGAGGTAATTTTTGTACCCTACACCACTGGCATGAGTTATTTATTTGGCCGTAATTACTTTAACGAGATTATTTTAGAAGCTAGAGATGAGAAATTAGTTCCCTCCTTAGCCGAAGATTTAAAAGGAGTTATGAGGAGTCTACATGATATTAAGACTATTGACCCCGACAAAGACGATTTCCATATTAGCACCCAACAAGAGGCATTAGAGCGTGTGGGAATGATCACTGATATTTTAACCGCCCTACTTTTAGCGGTTGCCGCCATTTCACTTGTTGTGGGAGGTATCGGCATTATGAATATTATGTTGGTGTCGGTCACCGAACGCACTAAAGAAATTGGTTTGAGGAAAGCCTTGGGTGCCACTAATAGCGATATTTCTTTGCAGTTTTTAATCGAAGCAGTGTTGTTAACCTCGGCCGGTGGATTAGTGGGTATTTTAATGGGCGGAGGATTGTCTTTTCTCTTATCTGTAATTTTAAGCTTCTTTCTTAAGCTCGAATGGCAATTTATTTTCCCATACACCGGTGCCGTCGTTGGCTTTGTAGTTTCCGCTGGCATCGGCTTACTTTTCGGTATTTATCCAGCTCGTCAGGCTGCCGCTAAAAATCCGATTGAGGCACTGCGGTACGAGTAATTCTTCCTTTTTCATTCAGTTGTTGTGTTATAATAAATTTAATAATCATTCCAAATTAAATTTATGGAACACAAGTCTAATTTATCGTTACTTTTAGCCGGTGCTGGAGGTCTACTAATGCTTTTATTTTTATTAAGCAATGGCAACGTAGGTGTAAAAGCAAATTCAGGAATAGGCCTTGATCCTGATCCAAACTGTGAGGGTATTTCAAATCCAATAGTTTGCAGGCAAACCAATGCCATGTTTCCTGTGGATCGGGGGGATGGTCGCGGTTCCCAAGTTATTAAATGTGTTTTTGATGGTTATCAATCTGGTGGTGCAAGTGGTAGTGGACCAGTACCAGCATATTGCAGAGGTGAGTTTGATCCTCCTCCACCTAGCTCGAATAACTTTTCTAATAATAATTCCGGTGGAGAAGATTCAAGAAGAATGCAGGTTGATTGCTCTCAATTTACTAGCTCTTCTAGCTGTAACCCCTCTCTTAATTGTGATTGGAATCCTAATGCTGGTTCTAATTGTTATTCTTGTAGGGGAACTACTTGTGGGGGATGTAGCAATATCGGTGTTTGTGAAGTTGGTAAAAATAATGGTAATTCAAGGAACTTGTCGAATATCGATTCCTCAGATTCAACCCCACCAGCATTACCTGGGTTATGGGATTTAACCCTAATTCCTTTCGGAAACGATACTGGTATTCCTACTAGCTATCCAACTACTAATCCAGTTCCTTCTACTGGTCCAATTCCAATAGATTTAACCTCCTATTACAGAGTCCCAACGTCTAATTATTTTAACAGCTTTGTTAATAATTGCGCTCTAGCTAATAACGTTGGTTCTGATTCTGGTTGTTCTATTAGAAATCCCCAAACTCCTCCCGATAGCTGTATAATTTTTAATAGACTCAAGAAGTGCAATGCGCATCTTTCAGAATGTACATTTAATTTCACCACAAGTCTATGCGAACAGATCACTAGCAAGAACGGTAACCCTATTAATTGGTAAAAATAAAAATCCCCCGGACCTGCCTGTCGGTAGGCAGGCGCTCGGGGGATTTTTTATTGCTCGAGGGCAATTTCTAAGTAATCGTGAAAAAAAGCATGAAGAAATATCGCATCAGCAGCTAGTGTCATAGTAAGACTAATCGCAAAAGATCGGATGCTCGTTTTTCTGTCCAAATGACAGTCGGTGTGACCATGATGATGAGGTACTTTTTTCATATGCTCCAACAGCTCTTTAAAATTATGAAATAATTTCACATTACTGTAAACCGTAAATGGAAAAGCCACGAATGGGAGTAAGAGCATGGTCGCTAGGCGACTAAATCTTGCAGATACAGCACCGGTAATTCCAAATAAACTTACAAGTAGTGTCACAACGCAGCAAGGGCAAATCGAAGAAGCGATCGCCGCCGTCATAGCTTTCCAAGAAACCTTCACAATAAGCCATCCTTTCCGGAGGTAAAAACAAAGTTCTAAGAAGATTTAATCATAGCTAGTTTGGAAGCGCAAACTTCTACTTCTTCACCTCCCGGTCCTTCCACATTTTTGGGATCATCATTTTTGGCTCCCACGTTTCTCTTAATTTTTTAATATCTAGAGTGCTCTGATATTTACTATCTGGCCTTGAGTGATATTGGTCTACTTCATCAATTGGCGCGACTTCAAAAAAAGCGATCTGAGCTACGCGGCGGCCCACTACTAAGGGGATGTGATAGAAGCGACTGTTATTAGTAATCTCCATCGTCCAGCGGTTAATATAGCCCACGTCACCCCAGCCAGCACAGCGACAGACCGTAATAAAGTTTCTTCCTAAAGACGAACGCGCCTTCATCATGGTGTTAATCACTTTTTGCCCCCCAATAAATTCTTCGGTATGACCTAAAATTGTTTCCTGTGGCGCAAGCCAAATCACTAAATCGTTCTTATCAATCCCGGCAGAAAGTGAATTATGCTTACCATGCATTAACTCCCATTTTTTTAAGGGCTGGGCCACCTCATGTTCCGTACCCCACACTCGCTCCACGTCTTTTTCATTGTAAGGGTTATAAATTGTGTAGCTTTCTTTGGGTGGTTTTTCTCTATAAAAATACTTACCTAAACAAACATCATAACTACAGTTAGCTAAATTAGCGTCTTTAAACGGAGAGATAATTATATTGCCATCCCTCATATGCTTTTTGATCGCGTTTCTTGATAAGAGCATAAAATTTATTTACCCCGTTAGATGATTCTATATCTAACAGGGTTTGTTATTCAGTATGAAATTACTTAAATGGTAAAGCAATATTGGAAGTGTGATATATTTATGGTGTATGAGTAATAGATTAGATCACTCTCCAAGTTTTATCTTTTTTACTCTAGTGATTTTTATCATTTCACTCTTCGTTTTTATTTTTAGAGCCGAGCTCGTACAGGGTAAAAAAATAAAAGTTGAGGCTAATAACCCCGAAGACATTTTTCTCCCATCTAAAGAACTTAACAAAATTATTAATTTAGATGCGCTTCCAGCCAAATAAAAAATCCCCGCTTGGGGATTTTGCATTTTGCGCTGACTTAGATTTCCTCAACTAGGAAATGAAATTCTTTGGGCCATTGAAAGCCGTTTCTAATAATATTCGACATTGCCTCGAACTTTGGCGGATTTTCGTCGTGAGGAAAGCCTTCAAGTTTAGATAAATATGGGTGACACCAATTAAATCCATCATGAAATCTTTCAATTGGCACAATACCCATCGCTCGACTAAAGCCAGTCGTGCCTTCTTTCAGCCAATCTTGAATTTGCTCACCATGTCTTTTGTTAAAAGCTAAAGCTGTTCGGAAATCTGCTATTCTAAAACATCGTTTGTAATGTATCGCCCGCAGCATTCTAGTGGTGTTGCTTAAGCCGTTACATTTTACTAGAAACAAGCCATGTCTCACGATTAGATTATCACGCGGCTCGCTATCAAAATTCCATACCGCATTTGTTTCTGGCGTATTGGGCACCGATTGAGCTAATGCTTGCTTAAGAGTTAGGGAATAATCAGTTCTCACGTCATCAAATCTATGCGGCAACAAGTCCAGCTTCAACATAATCACCCTTCCTTAAGTAGAGTTGATTGAAACAGACCGATGTTTATCTGTGGTGTGCTGATCCAGATTATAACACGATAATTCTAAATTAGTCAAATATTATAAAACCCCCATCATAATCATGATAGGGATTTTATATTTATCTCCTAGCTTTCGGAATCTTTCTTAGTCTCACGTTTTTAGGCGTCACTTCTAGATACTCATCCTCTAGCATAATTTCTAAACCTCTTTCGATCGTAAGTTTAAATGCTGGGAAAAGTATGATCGCTTCGTCCGTACCAGAAGAGCGCATGTTAGAAAGCTGCTTGCCCTTAGTTGGATTCACATTCATTTCTTCACCCTTAGAGGTGTTACCAATTACCATCCCCTCATAAACTTCCGCAGACGGCTCAATATATAAAATTCCACGCTCCTGCAAATTCCACAAAGAAAAACCCAAAGCTTTGCCGGTGGCCATCGAAACCATCGAACCCACGGCGCGCTTTTTAATATCACCCACGTGCTTCTTGAAGCCAATCACTCGAGAAGAAAAAATTCCGTTTCCTTTAGTATCAATTACGAACTGATTTTTATAACCCAAAAGTCCACGAGTCGGTCCTTCAAAAGTTAAGCGAGTCGTATTGTCTTTTTGTTCAATATTTTTTAAAACACTCGCGCGCATCCCCAAGCGTTCAATAATCACCCCCTGAAACTCGGTTGGCGTATCAATAATCACTTCTTCATAAGGCTCTACCTGCATGCCATCCACCTCTTTAATAATCACCTGAGGTTGAGAGACCTGAAGTTCGTAACCAGCGCGTCTCATATTTTCCAAAAGAATTGCGATGTGTAATTCACCACGGCCATAAACTTTAAAAGTATCCGAGCCAGCGCCTTCGACATCAAATTCCACTTTCAAGCCCACGTTCACCTCCCTTTCCTTTTCTAAATATTCTCGCAACTGCCTCGAGGTAACGTATTTTCCATCCTGCCCAGCAAAAGGGGAGCTATTCACTAAAAAGTTCAAAGAAATCGTCGGCTCGTCGATGTTAATCATTGGCAACGGCGCCGTGTCTTCTTTGTCGCAAATTGTCTCACCAATATAAATGTCAGGAATACCAGCAATCATCGCAATGTCGCCAGCCTCTACTATGTCGGCATCCTTTCTTTCGATACCATTAAAGGTAAACATCTTCGTGATCTTACCGGTTCTAGTCGTGCCATCCGCCATTTTCACAAACACCGCCTGAGCGGTTTTAATCTGACCTTCATAAACTCTGCCGATGGCCATTCTACCCAAAAAATTATCGTAACCTAAGTTAAATACCTGAAATTTCAAAGGATTGGCAGAAAGTGCTGGGTCGATTGGCTTCACGTGTTCCAAAATCACATCAAGGAGAGGATTGAGATTTAGGGATTCATCACCAAGATTTTTCATCGCTACCCCTTCACGCCCAATCGCGTAAACCACCGGGAAATTAGCCTGTTCGTCACTTGCCCCTAATTCCAAAAACAAATCAAACACTTGGTCGAGACAAAGCTGTGGGTTGGCCGCCGGTTTGTCGATTTTATTAACCACCACGATCGGCTTCAAGCCAAGTTCTAAAGATTTTTTCAAAACGAAACGAGTCTGAGGCATCGGCCCTTCCTGGGCATCTACCACTAATAAAACCGAGTCGATAGATTTCAAAACGCGTTCTACTTCGGAACCAAAATCCGCGTGGCCCGGGGTGTCCACGATATTAATTTTCGTATCTTTGTAAAAGATTGAGGTGTTCTTAGCGTAAATCGTAATCCCTCTTTCTCTTTCCAAGTCGTTGCTATCCATTGTCTGACCTTCTTTGCCAGTATTATTTTGTCTCATCAGAGCGTCTGTGAGAGTTGTTTTGCCATGGTCCACGTGAGCGATGATGGCGATGTTCCTGATTTCCATATAAAGAATTCCAATTATGGCATATATAAAGATTTTGTCAAACAAAAAACCCCGTTGCATTCGCAAACAGGGTTTAGTTAAGTCTTACTTTCAAACACGAACCAGTGCCTCGGGTTAAATTCAAAACTTCTTTTAATTCGATGCTTTGAAAGTTCGAGAGGTCCACCGCCATAAGAAGCGGTAAAAGCCGCCCAGCAAATTTTCTCAATAAGTATCGCCCGCATACTCATGAAAATGACATTCTCCATCTCGTCACCTTCATCTGAGTAGGAATTTTGAAAAATTTCTCTAATTTCCGGAGAGGTGTAGTAGGGAAGTGACAATAGAGTACGGAGGGATGCTGTCCGCCAGTCATTATTGATAGCGTATTTTATCACCTCAACCGATCTCACCCAGTCACCAAAGTTAACCAAAAAGACTCGATCTTTAACTAACACATCCCGCCTCATCTTAGTTTCGGGGTAGTGTTTTTCCTCATTCATTTTATAAAAGAAGGAACTACTCGGTGTATCTGGGGCCATCTCCATAATTAATTCTGGCAAGATCAAGCCATAATCAATCACCACTTCTTTTAGCCTCACAGTTTTCAAAGAAAGCATTTAAATATCCTCCAAAAGAGCCAACTTTAAATTACTCCTTTTTATTTCATCTGTCATTACCCACCAGTCACCACGATTTTAATTTTCATATTGTCATTCAGAGGCAAACTTTATTTAATTTATTTTTATCAATATTGAATAGATTCCACGTCTCAATTCCGAATCGATTTTTATAAATAAAAAAATCGAACGGAATTGGACTCTGAATGACATTATAAAAAAATAAATTAAGTATAAGGTTTAGCCGTGGAATCTATTCAATATAAAAAATTAAAAAACCCGAGCCAAGCTCGAGTTTAATTTCTAGTTTAATTCATTTCGCAAGTTGAAGTGCCGCTTCAAAAGTACAGTCAGTCTCTTCTCTAATTTTCAACGCCGCGAGAAGGTCGTCTTTTTTCAGCTTCACCCCCATTTCAATTTCTTTTGGCTTGGATATCTTGTGGGTAATCATCACCGCCACTTTAGCCTGCACTCTAGCGAAAGTGATATTAAATAAGCCAAGATCTTTCTTTTGGGGTAGATGTACCAACTCTTTATCCACTCTATCCAGAATAATCTCTGTAAAGCGTTCATAGGCGTCTTGCCACAAAAGAGCCATGGCAACCATCTCAGTCATTTCTTCTTGCTTATCAGATTCAAACTTCATCGCCGAGCCATCAAGCTCAAGACTCACCAGATGATGATCGGCCTTAATTACCTGAAATCCATAAGTTAGAAGTTTATTAAATTCATGCGCGGCATTTTCCGGGCTTTCGTAAGTCTTCAGATCTTGAAATTCTCTTCCACCTAGCGGCTTAACGCTAACTTTAATCATGAGCGTCACTCCTTCCTCGGCACGCCGTAGCCCATAGGCGAAGGCGGCTTAATACCACAAAATTACTTTCAAACAGCGTGAAGATATTAAAACATTTATTTTAAGAGGTCAATAATCTTAATCCATGCTCAGATTGATAGATTTACCAAAAAAGAACCTTATTTTATAATAATTATAGAATATGTATAAAAAAAGCTTTTATACGCAAGCCCTGTTTTTGGCGATCCCTTTATTTTTAATTGCGGTTTTCTCTGGTGTTTTAACAAGTCCTATGGCTGCAGAAAATCGAATAGATAGGGTGGAGTACCAATATTTGAATACTGGCCAAATTAATTTTTACTCAAATACCGGCCGAGCATTTATTTTAGATTCTTCTGACAATATAAATTATTCTTTAAATGCTAATGGAGAGTATTTTATTAAGATACATAATAACGATTATTTAATTACAGTAGAAATCTTTAACGAACTTAAGAAAAATGGATTAAAGCTGTCGAAAGTCGGGGGTGCTAATGGTGGTAATCCTAATCCAGTACCCATGCCTAATCCGCCAAAAAATCCCGGGCCTAGCCCCACTGATTTTCTATCTGCTAATAACTCAGAAGTCGCTAGTGGAGCTTCTTTTAAGGTGATTAAGCATTATAAAAATGAACAAGCCGGCGGCGGCTCCGCTAGTTTCGTGGGTCCCACTAAGGACGGCAAGAATTGTATTTTTATAAGTGCTGACCATGTTATTAGTAACGAATCAGACGATGATATTTTTAACTTAAGGCCGAGATTGGACTATATAGAAATAGATTTAAATCGCAATGATAAGATAGATCCAGGAGAAAGAATTGATTTTGATGCAGATCAAGCTAAGTCTTCAGGCGAAAGGAGTATTTATACAGATAATGATCTAGATAAGAATGGAGACTTGGGATTAATTAAATTTCCATGCTCGTTAATCCCTAAAGACACCCCATACTTTCAAATTTTAAAATTAAAAGATTTGCAAAATATCTTCGGTATTAAGGATGGCGGAGATCAGTGCTACGCCATAGGTTATCCCAAGGGTGACTTTAAAAATTTCCCATGCAATATTAGTCGTTTTGAAGAGCGTGATTTTATTTATTCTGACAACGGGGGCGACCTCGGGGGCTTGTCTGGTGGGGCGTTCTCTACTAAGTCCGGCACTCTAATTGGCGTTTGCGTAAGAGCCTCGCCTAGCGTTCTTATCAGTAGCTTTATTGGCAATTTTTATTCAGTAATTAAAGAAGCTGGAGATTCTTTTGTGCCGAAACAGGTTGCTAATGATATCACAGAATTAAATAAGCCCTGTATTTCCATGAGTGCTCTTTATGGCAAGCTCTCAACTCTGCATAAATTTCTTTGTACAAAACCTCCAAGGTCTCCTTCGTGTGATGAGATTGAACCCATAATTAAGTTTATGGAAGATAATAAAGAAAAAAATCGCCTAACTTTAGAAAATGGTTTTGAAACCAAATGCCTTTCTAGCGATTTTAAAGAAATGACAGGAGATGAACAGAAATCCTTATGTAATGCGAAAAGGCGAATGTGTTATTCAGAAGAAAGGTATATCAATTATGAGAATGACGACGATAAGACAGAAGAAGAAAATAAAAAAATGAAAAACATTTTTTATCAAGGTTATTTACGCGACAAGCCAGTTTGCGACGAAGTAAGGGAGCTAGTTAAAAAAGTTAACCTTTCCTGTCCAGAATAAACAAATATTTACTGCTTCGTGATATGCGAGTCGTATCTTGTGATCTGCGGTCCCACGGAGAATCGAACTCCGATTTGTTGGATGAAAACCAACTGTCCTAACCATTAGACGATGGGACCTCTATCTAGAATCCGAGCCTAGCCTTGCTAATAACTCGGATTCAATGTTTACTTATAATAACCACCTTTTATAATAAAAACAAGAAACCCTCCTTCGCTAAAAAGCTTCGGCGGGCAAAGTAAAACTATGTTAATTGATCTTTTCGCTTACCAAGATTTAAGTCTATTAATCGTTCGCATCGCCCTCGCCCTCATCTTTTTAGTGCATGGCTTCGGCAAAATTAAAGATATTAAGGCTACCGTTTCTGGCTTTGAGATGATGGGTTTCAAGCCTGGCAATCTTTGGGGGCCGCTCGTTGCCTTCGGTGAAATCATCGGCGGCCTTTCTTTGCTTATGGGATTTTATTTCCAATACGGCGCCATGTTGCTCGCGGTCATTATCCTAGTGGCTTTGATTTGGAAAATTATGAAAGGCCAAAGTTTAGTCGGCGGCTTTGAATTCGATTTAATTTTATTAAGCACTCTTTTACTTTTAGCCACAGTTCCCGCCGGCGGCCTTTATTCGTTAGATGCCTATTACTTACAGGTTAGCTAGGTTTAAAGTTGCGCGGTATAAAACAAAAAACTCCATCTATTGGAGTTTTTTGTTTTAATTTTTAAGAGGATCTATCACCTCGAGTGAGGTATTAAAGGATTGTCATTCAGAGCCCAATTCCGAATTGATTCTCCAAAGAATCAATTCGGAATTGAGGCGTGGAATCTTCGTCGATTTGAATCAATCTTTCCATTTAGTTATTAGATAAAAACCACGAAGATTCCACGCCTCAACCTTGTAGTTAATTTTTATTAAAAAATTAAACAAAGTTGGGCTCTGAATGACATAAAAACTACTCCTGGTGCAGCATCTTCCGGAGATCTTCCAACCTCGCTTTCACTAGGGGATTTTTCTTTAAGCTTGAATCGTTTTTAAAAATTTGCACCGCAGCTTCTCTGGCTAATTTAATTAACCGCACATTATTAAGCGAGCGCATCGCCAAGTCTGGCAAGCCGGTTTGCTTGTCGCCTAAAAATTGGCCGGGGCCACGCAACTCTAAATCCCTTTCGGCTAATTCGAAGCCATTTTTAGCCTCCACTAAATATTCCAAACGCTTTTTCACATCCGGACTTTGGGATTCGGTAAACAAGAAACAATACGATTGATGCTCGCCGCGCCCGACGCGCCCTCGAAATTGATAAAGTTGTGATAAGCCAAATCTCTCCGCACCTTCTATCATCATGATGCTGGCGTTTTGAATATCGACACCCACCTCGATCACTGAAGTCGCGACCAAAATATCAGTCTTCCCATCCTTAAACTTTTTCATAATCAAATTCTTCTCTTCCGGCTTCAGCTTCCCGTGCAGCATGTCGATTTTCAGTTTCGGAAAAATCGTCATCTTCAATTTCTCGTATTCTTCCTTAACCGTTTTCGTATCGCTCCAAGTATTTTTCACAATTTCGCCATCCTGATCGCTATCCGACTTCGCCTCGATCCGCGGGCAAATCACAAACACCTGCCGTCCCTTTTTAATCTCCTCGTTAATAAATTTATAAGCTAAAGCCCTCTTGGTCGGCTCAATAATTTTAGTTTTAATTTCCATTCTCCCTTTCGGCAATTCTTTAATAATCGAAATATCTAAGTCACCAAATAAAGTTAAAGATAGGGTGCGTGGGATCGGTGTGGCGCTCATTGATAGTAGGTGGGGGATAAAGTCATTCTCTTTGTTATTTAAGAGGTGGGCACGCTGTTTTACGCCAAAACGGTGCTGTTCATCGACAATCACCAAACCTAAATTTTTGAAAGCCACGTCTTTTTGAATAATAGAATGCGTCCCCACGACGATTTTTATTTTTCCCTTCTCAATTTCGTGCACAATCTCGCTTTTTTTCATGTCCGCCTCTAAATTTTTCTCATGAAACACCTTCGAGCTCGACGCCGTCATCAAAGCCAAATTAATCTCCCATTTAGGAATCAGTTCGCTAAAAATCTTTTTAATCGTTTCATAATGCTGATTTGCCAAAACCTCTGTCGGCGCTAAAAAGGCGACTTGCCATCCATTCTTCGCCGTAATCAAAGCCGCCGCCGTCGCAACCACGGTTTTTCCCGAACCTACATCGCCCTGCAATAAGCGATTCATCGGGTGCGGTTGGCGAATGTCTTTCAAAATCTCAAGCGTCGCTTTTTTTTGTTCAACCGTGAGTTCAAAAGGGAGCGTTTTCAAAATCTCCTCCCAATCTTTTTTATAAACCTTACTCGACAAAGCCTTCGCTTTCGACAAATGCGATTTTAATTCTAAGTTATTCAGTTGCAGTAAAAACAAACTTTCAAACGCAAAACGTTCCCGCGCTTTTTCCGTATCCTCGATTTTTTTCGGGAAGTGAATATTCACCAAAGCATTTTTAATCTCCGGCAGCTTACTCATTTCCAAAACCTCTTTCGGTAAAAAGTCTTCTGGTAATTTTAAATTTTGCAGTAAAATTTTAATTAAGTAGCGCAACCCCTTCGAAGTTAAACCCTTCGTTTCTGAATATTTCCCCGTGAGTTGCCCCGTGTGCGTCGCGCTTTTAACTGGCGACAAATATTCAAATTGCGGATTGTTCAAAGTAAGGCCGCTCTGCCCCATGCCAGTTTTCCCCGCAAAGTTCACCGGCTTATCTAGATGTAAATTTCGCACCAAAAACGGCTGGTTAAACCAAACCGCGCGAATGAGCCCAGTGCCGTCGGTGACGATCGCTTCCACAATCACCATGTGGCGCTTCCAAATATTTTTTACATTTACTTTCTTAATGACTCCAGAGATCGTCGCCGTCTGCCCCGGCTCCAAGTCGCTAATCCGAGTGAGAGTTGAATAATCTTCGTAACGAAAAGGGAAGTGGTAGAGGAGGTCTCTTACCGTATGAATGTTCAGATTTTTTAACCGAACAACAAAACGCTTATCAAAGCCCTTTATTTTATCCAGTTCATGCTCCAAAGCAATCATTTACCCCTACATTATAATTTTTTTTAGCTTTATTTCCAAATTAAAATAAGGGGACAACTACAGAACACGAATCACGAGACAAAGCGCTTCCGGGCCGTCATTCAGAGCCCAATTCCGTTTGATTCCCCAAAGAATCAATTCGGAATTGAGGCGTAGGAATCTACTTGTAGTTTAGGAATACTTACTTTGCAATCTCGCCCCCTCCGACCCACCCCTGTTCGAATCCTGCTGGGTGCAAAGACTAAAGTAACTTATATATGTACACCCAGTAGGATTCGAACCTACGACCAATTGCTTAAGAGGCAACTGCTCTACCAGCTGAGCTATGGGTGCTTGTCCTGAGTTTACCGAAGGGCTTTCGTTGTGAGCCTTCCGAACTGCTCAATGTAAAAATAATATATCATAAAAAGGCGAAAAGACAACGTATTTCGGGTCAATCTACTCCTGTTGACAAATAACAAGATATCATTTAATCTAGTGGCTGGTAAATAGAACCTTGAAAAATGAAAGGATAAGGAAAGGAAGGAGGTGTTTTAAAGATGTCCGATACCGTAATGGTTAAAGATTATGAAGTTGGTGCTTTAATAGGAGAAACTGATAATTATCGAATTCGTAGATGCACTCTCCCCGATGGTAGATTGGGTATTTTCAAGATTGCGAAAACAATTGAGAATAATCCTGATTTAGACCGTGAAGCATTTCTTTTGAGTGAAATGGAAAGAGTGGCTGCCGAATACGAAGCAGCCTATGCAAAGACAGGGCCGCCGGAAGGTAGTCTGTTGAATTACGAACTTTGTTTCCCCAAATTAGTGGAAAGCTTTGTCGTTGATGATGAAAGTGGGGGTGGACGAAGAGCGAATGTTCTTATCTTCGTTAACTCTACTGATGATATTTCTGCTTTAGTGCCAGCTGAGCAAATTATTTCGAGAGACAGGGTGCGCGTAGATCCAAAGACAAGTGTCTGGATTATGGGCAAACTTCTGAAACTCTTAACTTTTGCTCACAGTATGGGTATCGAGATTCGTTCGGTCACTGCCGAAAACATTTTGATTGAGCGCGAGAAGCATTATGTCATGATTTTCGATTGGACTCATGCAATCCAACATGATGGTGGAATCACGGAAACCGAAGCTCGGCAAGAAATTGCTGATGCGGCGATCGTGGTCCTGAATCTTTTGGAGGCTGACTTTGCAGAAAAGCTGCTACTAGAAGATGAGCAACTTACAGATGACCTCTACGGAGACCATCTGTTTGAGCTAGCCGGAGGTAGCGAGAGTGATGCTAAAAATGCTCACGAACAATTTTATGCTTTAATTGATAATCTTTGGCCTAGAGGATTTCATCCCTACACTTCACACCCCAGAAAGGAAGAGTAATCACCATGGGACGTCCAGTTTTATCGAGAGCAGCTTTTGTTGAGGTTGCGAAAGGTGCCACAGACGGCGGTACTCGTTCAGCGACTCACGTTGCCGAAAGACAAGCCGCTGCAGGCGAAGGAGTTAATAAGCTGGTTGATCCGAGAAGTAATTGCGGATTAAGAATTTCGAGCTCTTACAAAGACCCGGTGAAGGGTGGCTTCCAACTAAGGCGTGGCTTGGCCATGCCGGTGGAATTCCGCCTCGATACGACCTCGTCGATGCAAGACAACGTCGACGTTGCAATGAGAGTTTTACTGCGAGTGTACGAGCTCCTGTCTACGGGAAAAGTTCCCGTTTTGAGTCGCTACGACACGCAAGTCTGCACCTCGATCTTCAATGATCAAGCAGATCCGCATCCGTTGCTTCGTTCTGAATTCGAGTTAGATGAGCGTATCGCCGAGCAGATGTCTTTCATGGTGCCGGATCGGGGTGGCGGAGATATTCCCGAAGATCCGCAGTATGGTTTGTTTGCAGCCGCGTATTTGACGAAGACAGACATTGTTAGATATGGCTTGCTGGGCTACGACTTCACGATTACCGATGCGCCTGGCAGAATGAATGTTCGCCAGGATATGCTCGTTGAAATTTTTGGTGAAGATGTTTTTACTAAGGCTGAAGAAAATGGCCACCAGATAGCCCGGGGTAATATTCCCGACTGTCAGGAAGTGGCTCAAGCCTTGGGTAAGCGAGCTCATGCGTTCGTGTTGCAAGTTGATAATCGACCTGACACAAATACTTTTTGGAGCTCTGTTTTAGGAGCCGAAAGAGTCGTCAAGATTTCTTCTTCGGAGCTACTGCCTCAAGTGGTGGCGGCCATTGTCGGCCTGACCGAAGGAGTGCTCAGCTTGAGCAACTTGACCGAATTCCTCACGAAAGAAGCTCAGCTTACCGCTAGAAACGCTGAAGATATCAAGCGAGCGGTGGCCAAGATTCCGATTGGAGCTCAAACGAAGTTTGCGAACTTCAGCAAGATTCCTCTCGCTGGAACAATCTTCGCGAACAAGGATGATCTCTGGCCAGTTTCAGACGCTGTTAAGCCCGATAAACCAGGTAAGCCAACAAAGCCGACCTGGCTCTAAGTTCTAAGAAGTTTAATTCCAAGGGGCGGTTCGCTGAACCGCCCCTTTTTCTAAAGAAAGGACTTGCGATGATTGAGAGAAAACTTTTTACGATAACTGATTTAGGAGGCGGCGATGGCGGCAAGGGTGGTGTGATCCATAAAGTTTGCACATTCAAGAATGCTCACACCGTGATTAAAGTTGGGGGCTCTCAAGGTAGTCATGGGGTGAAAACCTCAGACGGCCAATCCTTCAACTTCAGTCAATTTGGTTGCGGCACTTTTGAAGGCGCGATGACGCATCTTTCAAGCATAATGATCGTTGATCCAATCGCCTTAATCATAGAGGGGAACTTGCTGAGATACGAAGCCGGGATACTCAACATCTGGAACTTCATGACGATCGATCGTGATGCAGTCTGCTTAACTCCCGCCCATCGAGTAACTTCGCAATTAAGGGAGTTGCTCAAGAGGGATAAATCGAGAGGTACGATCGGCACAGGTGCTGGTCAAGCTTTCTTCGACGCAGAAGCCGATCCTAATTTTGCCATTCGAGTGAGAGATATCGGAGAAGATTATCTGTTTGATAAGCTGGAGTGGATAAGAAAAGAAAAGGAAAACGAATTCGATTGGATTGGTAGTGATCTTAGTCATTTCCTAGAAGAAGATCGAGAGCTTGCTCTTGAACTGCTAGGAATATTAAGAAGCTCTGACATTAACGCGGGAGCGGTTGAGAGATTTAGACTCATGACCTCTCTCGTGAAAGTTGTCGACGCTGATTATCTCAGGCAAGAGGTTTTTAGCCGAGATGGTGTTGTGGTGGTGGAAGCGTCTCATGGCGTGTTGAACGATTATTATTATGGTTTTAATCCTCATACTTCTAAACTCAGGATTATTCCGCAACGCACGCTCAATTTTTTAAGCGAGTGTGGGTACGACGGAGAGATTGTGAAGTTAGCTTGTACGAGAGCCTACCAGATTCGGCATGGTGCCGGACCAATGGTGACTGAAGACGCTGCGATGCTCGACGAGATGCTGCCCAACAGCAGCAAAGATGAAAATCGTTGGCAAGGTAAAGTCCGCATTGGTCCGTTAGATTTCGTGATGTTGCGTTACGCAGTTGAGATTTGTGGCGGTGCCGAATTTTTTGATGGCATTTGTGTGACTTGGATGGATCAGATCCAAGCTTTAGGTGAATGGAAAGTTTGTGATAGTTACGAAGGTGCAACTGATCTGAGCTTATTTTCCTCTCCGCATAATATCAAAATTAGGCATGGTGCCGACGAGACGCAATTAGCTCATCAAGCAAAACTTGGTCGGGCGTTGCGAGAATGCCGGCCTAATATTACGACTTATGATGTGAGAAGTATGGAGCAAGAAGCGTTAGTGGGCTTGTGTCAGGATGTTTTCCAAAACAAGCTCGGTGTGCCGGTCAAAATGATCGGTATGGGCCCAACCGACGCCCAAAAGCTAATCATTTGACAAGCCTCGTAGGTTTGTTGTATGATCCCGGTGCTAGTGTATCGGTAGTTTCTGTTTCCCCCAACCTCAAGAAAGAAGGTGTCCCGTGAATGAAGAGCTGATTGCAAAACTTGGAACTCTTGGTTTGACTGCAGAGCAAATTGAAAAATTGAAAGTTGAAGAAGTGAAGACCAATGAAGACATGGCGATGCTCAAAGAAGCCGACATTATGACGATGACCGGTTGCAAGACACTCACCGCGAGAAAAGTGGTTGCGGCATTTGCTCCGGCCCCAGTTCCAGTGGCAGCCGTTGTGGCTGCTGATGTTCTGCCGCCAGATGCAGAGATTCCTCCGGGTGCGACTCCGTCAAAAGCAACGATGGATAACTTCGCGGCAACGGTGGGCATGGATCCAAGCATTATGCCAATGATCATGATGTCTACCATGGCTGGCGGTGCTGGTATGGAAATGGACTTGTCGGGGCTTATCCCGGTTCCTCAAATTGTGGCTGGATACAACCCAAAAGTCAGAAATTTGTATTTGATGGTCATGACACAAATGGAAAAGCGACTCGGTACTCCTATCGTGATCATTAATTCTGATGGTGGGGTCAACAAAGAACTCACCGCTCAATACATCGCAGCTCTCGAAGAGGGTCATGATGCGATGCCTGATGGTGTTTACGATGATGGAACGAATCTTTTCGAAATCATTAAGGTTGGCGTGGACGCTAAGAGCGTTTACGACGCTGATCCATTCTGTTCAATGAAGGCCTTGCAACAAAATGGCCAAGGTGTTGGCAGAGTTCACTGGAACGGTGTTTCTCTTGAAGTGCGACAAGCCGCCTACTATGCGGTCCAAAGTGGCGAGATTGATACTGGAAACGAAAGCCATATGTCTTGGGCGAGGGATCACATCAACAAAGATGCCAATTATCTCGTGTTCGCCGGTCAAGCTCCTCGAGCTCTGGCTCAGTTCAGAGAAGCGGCTCGTACAGGCTCACTACCAACTTTGCGAGTGATGCTCAGTCGTGGTCCCAGAAAAACAGAGGTCATGGCTCGGCGGCAACGTCTCGGCGATAATCGCCCGAGACCGACCCGAGACCGAGCTGGTCTCGGCGTGGGTGAAGATGGCGAGCCTCTCTAAGCTCTAGCCTCTGTTAATTAAAAAACGAAAGTAAAAAAACAAGGGCAACCGAAATCGGTTGCCCTTTTTATTTACTCTGATTTTATTGGTAGAAAAACTCTTTTCAAAAATATCTTCGTCGCCAATCTTCTAAAACTCGGATCGTAGAAAGTTCCAAGCCCACTTTGCTTAGGAAAGAATCGCTCATAGCCAGAATGCAGCAGGCGATATTGAATCGCATCTCTCTCCATTTGCTCGAGCCAGGTCATCCTTTGGCACGTCGAAGTCTCCCACGAAGGCGGCTTGTCATTATCGTCCCCTAAATACTTCATCAAGAGCTTCCGACGAAGCTCTTTTATAAATTCTTTATCGCCACACCAAGCTCCTCCGAAAAGCACGTGAGTCCAAGATGAAAGGTTGGTTATTTCAAATCCATCAGCCCTTTCTTCTAATTCAAATATCACGACCTTGTCGCCAAGAGTTTGTTTAACTAATCTTCGCTCTAAGAAAGTCATAGTCGGTCTTGCAAACACCGCAACATCGAAGTCGCTTGCTGAGTTTGCATATCCTTTCAACCGGGAGCCGAAGAGAATAAAGGTTGGGTAGAGGAATGGTAGATGATCGAACAATCTCTCTATCCTACTAGCCTCATCTTTCACAACCTCGCTTACTTCCGAAAATAGCCCCTCGAGACTTGGAAGCTTCACGCCAAACTGATCAAGATAAGTTTGGCTGATGAAATTAAGATGAAACAAGTGGGACCAAAGACTAATAATCGCATCTCGAAAATGGAGAATATTTCTTTCCCACAACTCTCGGATAAACGATTCATATTCGTAATATCTGTTTCCTGCCACCTTCAGGCTTTGAATGCCGACTAAGGTCGAGAAAGTATTAGTGCATCGTTTCGCAAATTCTTCTGGCGGCACTAACGCATTCAAAATTTCTGCCGACAGATTTTCTGCCGCCGCTTTAACCTTTCTCTTAAACTTTTCTCCCCGTAGCCAACGAGCCCTATCTTCTGTAATCACACCCTCTTGTGGAGTAGTTGATTGCTGAATAGTTCTCGTTGGAAAAACTTCGGCGATACTAGAGGAAAGTAAGGGGTACGAATCATCTCTAATTAATTGAACCCAATCGGAAGTAATTAAGCCTTTGGCTAACAATTCCGGAATAAAGCGTGTGACCTGAATCACCATTTTTGTTGGTGCCTCTAGAGACTCGGTCTCCAAAATATCTCCGTCAATGAAGTTCGCCTCCGCATCGCAAAATGAAAGTAGGTCACAGAAGCATTTCATGTAAGCATCCACAAATCTTTTTTGCGCCAACATGATCACTTTAGATTCATGGCGCCAAGACTTGTGGGGGAGTAACTCGAGCGGCAGATAAAGTATGATTCGTTTATGCAACGGATCAGCTTCCAAAAAATCAGCCAAGAGCCAATATAGCTCGGTAATATCTTGCAGCTTAACCATACCCGCATCAATCGCCTCAGTTACTTCCATTTCACTAGAACTTACTTGTTCGAATAAAATATCCAATCTTGTTAGTAAGCTTTTTCGGAGCGCCGCTTGCTCTCTAATTTGCGAATCATCTTTAATGCAACTTGGCCACAACGAGTCATCTCTATCTAAATCGAAAAGAGACTCTACGGCCGGTGCGATAACATCGAAATTCAGCATTAGAGCCCTTTCTTTGATTGAGTTGTAGTTATTTACTTATCAAATTTCAACCACCATATTATAAACCTTTTTAACAAATTTGTAAAGCGAGGAGCTACTTTGTCATACCGGAGTGAAACGACGGTATCTGTGTAGTGAATTAGATCCCGTCACTATGTTCCGGGATGACAAGGCTTATGAGGTGACCGCTTTTTTAATCCAACAAAAAATCCCGATTGCTCGGGATTTTTCGAAAGATTATTTTCGCTTCTTAGCAGTCTTCTTAGCAGGTTTCTTTGTAACCTTCTTTGTGGCTTTCTTTTTCATTTTTTTATTTATTAAAGTCTTGCGACTTTAGCACGCAGAGCGAGCGACCTTGTAGTTTTTATTTCGCTCTTCCTTAGTACTAAGTTAATCTTCTCATGCTATAACATTGCGTCAATCTGTGGATAACTTTTTTTAACCGTAGAAGCTTCATGCGAAGGCGGTCTTGACTCAAAAAACACTTTTTAAAAAATTTAATTAACAAAAAACTCGGAACAAGTCCCGAGTTTCATCTATAATTATTTGTTATCTTCTTCATCTTTCAATCTTATAATCGTTTCATCTTTTTCAGTTACTTGTTTTTCGCATTTACCCAAAGCATTAGTAAGTGATGTCGCTCTCATCTCAACCGTTTCCGATTTAATTCGAAGTCCCGCGATCTCTTCATTAAGTTTTTTTAATTCTTCAGCCACCACAGATCCAACTTCTTGTTTTACTTCACTAAGCTTTCGTTCCAATCGATGATGTTTCTTGTCGATATCATCAAAGCCAAAAGCGAAGAGCGCCGCAAGCAGCATCAAGCACTTTGTGACAGCAAACTTTTTACCCGTTCCGTTGTTATAAACGAAAGACAATTCATGCGCCATCACCACAAACACTAAAAACATCCCAATCGTAAAGTAATACGGTTGCAGGGGATTCATGTGAAGGGTTCCTTCTTCGGTGCACCATAGCTTTCAGCGTAGGCGACTTTAGGCCAATAACTTCTCCAGATATCGATCATCTTCGCCCAGCGTCAAGCGTTTTCTAATCTTGATAGCCTTACTTGGCAAAACATCTACCGAATACCAAGTCACTCCTTTGTCGAAAGACATAAAGTCTAATATCGCCCCATCAACACCGTCAGTGAGTTTTCGAGTCTTCCAATTTTCGAGCATGCTGAGTAGCTCGCCATGAGCCCTATCTAGTCCGGCCGTCTTTTCTTGTAGAGCTTTAAAGTTTGATTCAAATCTTTTTATTGCCGCCGTCGTCTCGTTACTTTCCGCATTCCAATTTCTTTGCTTTATCTCCATTCTTTTTCGATCCGTCACAATAATCATAAAAAGCGTCAGTGATAAGATAGTCAGAACCACAATTAACAACACAACAAAAAAGTTCGCAAGCATGATGAGGACTCCTTCGGTAGGCCATAGTTTTAACGAAGGCCACCTTATTTAAAACTCAAATTACCAACCGAGATTCTACATCTTTTATCCCAAAAAGGCAATTTACCGTCCGCGTTATCCAGGAGCACTCGTCCGTGATCTATTTCAATATAAAATTATTATATTTAATAAAAAAAGAACTCTCAGGAGAAACAACTAATGTGTTCTCCTGAGAGTTCTGAATTTCTAGCGGAGACTCCCCCTACCGCTTTTTAGCACCCGCTCCACACACACAACCATCGGCGAGTACTCCAATTAGGAAGCCCCAGTTGTACCAAGCACCGTTGTTGTGGACCTCGTACACGCTCACGCCGTTGGTGAACAACGAGAGAAAGAATGCGAATGGGGCAATGCCACCATGCCACAGACCGCGCCAGAAACCGGCTATGGTTCCGCCTGCGGAAGCGGTGTGGGCCGCAGTGTTAGGGCCGGCACAGCCAGCCAAGAGCAGGAAAGCCAAACACAGCACCAGGATCGACGATTTCTTCATGATCTTCCTTTGCATTAAAACAGGGACAGGAGGGTTTCGAGGCACAACGCCTCACTTTTGACTGCTGAGTACCCAGGCAAACACCGCGATGGCGACGCCTTGGTCGATGCTGCTATGAATCGGCCTAATCCAATTGCGATCCTTCTTAAATCCTTCAAGAAGGAAATCGCCAATCACGAAGCCAATCCATACTGAGAACGCTAACTCAATCATGATCTTTCCTTTTCAAAACGAGATTTTAATTTTTCGAGGCAAAACACCTCATTTGATCTCCAGACATAATTATAGCACAAATAGATAAAAAAAGCAAGTATTATAAAAAAGGCTTAAAATAAGCATTTTTAAATAAAAAAAGAGCCTCACCGCAGAGTATGACTCTTTGATGAGGCTTTCCAATTAGGTTGATCTACCCATTTTTTCAACAAGCCAACCCACGGCATCGTCCAAAGTTTCAAAGATATTATCCGGGAAGAGTTCTTTGAGTCTGTCATAAACCCCCTGCATTGCCTTAAGGGGGTGGCCTTCCATATCTTTCATATCAAATACGACGAGAGTGCGTCTGGGGTTTTCGTATAAAGACACCACAGTCTCTGCTATTGAGTAAGCTGAGATTGAGTTACCTTTTTGCCCCGGATCTGCTATGTAGAACAGGAGGTAGGTTGCCCGAGCCTTTGCCTGAGCCTCTCTTTCTCGTGCCGCATCATCCCAGTCAGGAACTATGGGATCAAATATTTCACTTTTCAAAACACCATTTTGGAGTAAAGTTCTAATGACATCGTACCGCCAAGGGTTATTAGCTATCGTGCCACCCAAGAATATGAGTCTCTTTTTCATCACAGATCCCTCCTTAGTGTTCAGGTTACTAAAAAAGATTATGCCACAAATTAACAATAATTGCAAACAAAAGCAATCTCGTCTTAATTAAAGCGGGTAACAATTTTGGTGATCCTGAAAAAATTTCAGGATGACATTATTATAAATGAACCCCCTCCATATAAGTGCCGTGCACTGCGTAGCCTCGGCGAAGCAGTGCGCCCTGCAGGAGGTCGAACGTCGTCGTTTCACTCCTCCTTCAAAACCCACGGTTTTGAATCCGCTCCGCTCATTCCTACACGGGAGGGACGCTATCATTTCTCTCCCGACCCCTCCCTCGTCCGATTCCTGCATGTCACCCAAATAAAAAATGACCTATGAGTATTTTTTTATTTGTGCGCCCTGCAGGAATCGAACCCACATCACTTGGTTCGAAGCCAAGTACTCTATCCATTGAGCTAAGGGCGCTAGATTTTACTCACTAAAAATGCCATTATATGAATGAAATGTCCAGATTAGTGCCTCAAGAAATTTTAGACTGTATCAAAAGAATAGAAAAAGCCGGCTTCGAGGCTTTTTTAGTCGGCGGTTGCGTGCGTGATTTATTACTCGGTAAAACCCCGGGTGACTGGGATATGGCGAGTAATGCCACCCCAGATAAGCTGGTAGAAATTTTTGGTGATGATGCGGTTTATGAAAATAGTTTTGGCACCGTTTCTTTAAAAAGTTTTCCAATCGAGATTACCACTTATCGCAAAGAGGGGACTTATTCCGACAAGCGCCACCCCGATAGCATTAGTTTTGCTAAAGAATTAAAAGACGATCTCGGCCGCCGCGATTTCACCATTAACGCGCTTGCCCTAGATGCTGATGGCAAAGTCATCGATTTATTTAACGGCCAAGCCGATTTAAAACTCGGCATCATTCGCGCGGTGA
>JAHFLM010000088.1 GCA_023244865.1 Candidatus Harrisonbacteria bacterium
ACCGATCATTAAAACATCTGGGTCTTGGCGAAGTACGGAACGGAGCGCTTCATGAAAACCAAGTGTGTCTTCATTGACCTCTCTTTGGGAAATAATAGATTTATCTTGAGTGAAAAGATATTCGATTGGGTCTTCGATTGTGATGATGTGTTCGTTGCGAGTGTGATTAATTTCGTCGATGATGCTCGCTAAAGTGGTGGATTTACCATGACCAGCTGGGCCGACGACTAAAATAAAACCTTGAGAAAGTTTGGCGAAGTCATGAAGAATAACAGGCAAGGAAAGCTCTTCGAGAGTGCGGATCTGACTTGGGATCAAACGCATCGCGGCTGACCAGAAGGTTTTTTGAAGATAAATATTAACGCGGAAACGAGCGACATCGCCAAATGAATATGAGAGATCGAGCTCTTTTTCGGCGGTAAACTGTTTTAATTTTTCAGGCGAAAGCATGGCGGAAATAACACCCTGCGTAACTTCGGGTGTAAGAATAGGATATTTTTCGAGTGGCACTAAAGCGCCATCGATTCTTAAGGTTGGATGCTTACCAACATTAATATGTAAATCCGAAGCATTTTGCTTCGCAGTAACGTCTAATAATTCATTCAAGAGCTGACCATAGTCCATAAAAGGATTATAGCATTTTGATAGTGAGAATAAAAAAACAGCCGGAGGCTGTTTGAAATAATGGAGGTAATTAATCTCTAACCTGAAGCAAGATCTTACGGAGAAGAAAATCTCTAAGCTTGTTGGTTTCCAGAATTTTGTTACGAACTACACCATAACTAGTCTTTGACGTAGTCTTCAAAAGAAGTTGGGTAGTTTTGGAAATAATTTGGTTGCACAGCTCAATCAGCTCTGAAATTGCTTCTTGGTTAAAACCAAGTGAGGCGCAGCTAATGTTAGTTGAACTGATATGAGATATTACATGAGATCCATCAAAAAAATCTTCAGACTCCAAAATCCTAGTCAAGAAGCCCGACAAAGCATCATAAGAAATAGGAATAATTAAATCTTGACCAACAAGATTAGCCTGAGATGTCATGAATCGCCTCCTAAATTTTATGCGATAAAACTGGGAAATCCAGCTCTCATCGGTTCTAGGCTAATAATAGCATAAATTAAATTTGTGTCAATAGTTTGAAAAAGCAGCTAGAGAATGAAGTTTTCCTAGCTTGAGGTAGATTCCACGTCTCAATTCCGAATCGATTTTTATAAAAATAAAAAATCGAACGGAATTGGACTCTGAATGACAGCTAATAAGATACTTCTAATAGTAAGGCTTCGGAGAGAGCGGAAATGACAAACTTTTTACTCCCAGGAGGAGTTGGTTTCGCGGATGACTTCGTCTAGGCTGATTAGGCCATCTAGAGATTTTAAGATGCCGTCTTGTCTTAAGGTAATCATACCTTGGGCTTTGGCTACTTCTTTGATTTTATTTTCGCTCACGCTTTCAGAAACAATACTAGCTAAGTCACTCGTCATTTCTAAAACTTCGAAGATGGCGAGACGGCCGGTGCGGCCTTTGCCTTTGCAAACTTTGCAGCCGGGAGCTTCGTAGATGGTATAAGGTTCTTTGTAAGGAAGATTTTTACGAGTGGCTTCTGGGAGGAGAGAGATTTCTTTGCGGATCATTTGATTAACAGCTTCGGTGGCAAGAATTTTTCTTTTACATGAATCGCAAAGTTTAGAAACTAATCTTTGAGAGATCATGAGGTTTAAAACCGACGGCAAAAGGAAGGGTTCGATCTTCATGTCGATAAGACGTGGAATAACACCTAGAGAATTATTAGTGTGTAAGGTGGATAGAACTAAGTGACCGGTTAAAGAGGCGTGGACGGCGAGCTCAGCGGTTTCGGAATCTCGGATTTCACCAACCATCATCACATCAGGGTCTTGGCGTAAGATTTGCCTAAGTCCTGAGGCGAAGTCGTAACCAATTTCAGGACGGACTTGGGATTGATTGATGCCGGAGATGGAATATTCAACTGGGTCTTCAAGACTCACAATATTTACATTGTCTTTATTGAGCCGCTGCATGAGTGCGTAAAGAGTGGTCGTCTTACCGCTACCGGTGGGGCCGGTGAGTAAAATCATGCCGTAA
>JAHFLM010000049.1 GCA_023244865.1 Candidatus Harrisonbacteria bacterium
GAAGGTGATGATAATCTGTGTGACGCGCTGTTAATTCGCAATCTGAAGAACGAGAATGATCTAGAGAAAGTGAGAGTGATCCTGAGCAAGCGCCTACCAGAAATGGTGGCGGTTAATGACTACGACACCAAAATATTCCACTTCCGCAAACCACTAGACCTCTCTTGGCTCCGACTTCTGATTTACACAATAAGTATCGAGCCGGGATTGAAATAACAAACGATGAAATATAAAAACCCCCAAAAGGGGTTTTGTTTTTTATGAAAAGAAAAACCCGGTCGCTTTTAGCGCCGGGCTTTGAGTATCCATTAATTCATTCTTTTTCGTTCAGAAGTTTCTTGAGAGCACCGAGTTCTTCGGGATTTAAGCCTTTGAGTTTTTCCTTAGCGCTAGCTTCGGATTTTCTCTCAGCCTCTTCATCATTCTTACCTTTAACGATCGTCTGAAGTTGCTGATTGAGCGGGGTAGTTTCGATGACTAGTGAGAAATTCTCGAAACTTTTCACTGGCACGGTAGGCTCGTGAGAATCCACATACTCAACTTCAACCTCATCGCCCACTTGCGTCAAAGCAATTTTTACGTTGTCAGCAGAAGAAGCGGAGAACATTCGAGGGACACCATCCAAATGGAAAAAGTAAGTGCTGCCGTTTTGGCTAACATCTTGCCGAATCCGATCAATAACGCCCGGGAGCTTCGTAATACTCGAGCCTTTTTCAACCGCGATCTGCTGACCGCGCCGGAAAAGCATGGCTTGATAGTTATGAAGAGCTTCGCTTGCTGTAACGCCAACCGCTACATCCTGAGGATTTTGCACCTCGGCAATCGCGACGCCTTGAAAGGCACCGAGATCATTTAGTAGCGGAACGACAGCGGTCATTGCCCCATAAATATTGTAGATCTGTGGGGTAGTCCCACTAAGATGCTTAAACTTAACCATCTGATTGGAGTTAACCGCGGCTAAAATCGCCGAATCGGTGCCACCACCACTCGTGTGGTAGAAAACATTCTTGCCATTTCGAGAATCGGTATAGAGAAGTCCGACTAAGGAGTCTTTTCTACCGCTACTCGAAGTCATGCTACTCACCCACTCTAGGCGATTATCAGAACCGTAAATCAAGATTGGGTCTTCGGCTTCGGTGATATTACTACCACTCCAAACCTTATTCCACCAACCACCGGTCAGAGAACCATGGAGGTTGGCGTATTCGTTGATAATCGAACTTGGATAAATTCGGTCGACCCAATCCGGAACCTTATCAACAGGCCACGGAGTAATCAAACCACTGGTTGGATTGATGATCATAACCTCGCTAATTTTTTTACCAGACCAACCGGCCGTGAGCTTGTAGGCTGGTACGATCCACCAGGGATCATTTATTTCATCCAACTCTAAGTGAGCCTCAAGAAAATCATAGAAAGGATATCTTGAAATAAGATGGCGGCGGAGATTTTTATCGAGGTAAGCATTCGGAGTATAGACTAGCTTCTTGTCATCAGCTAGTTTCTCATAAGGAGCCTCTCTCTCGGGATCCTCTCCATCAACCCGCATATACCCAGGAACCTGATCATTCGAAGTCCAAGTGCCAAAACTTTTGAAATCAAAAGGAATAACATAGATTAAATTCCCATTAACCTTTTGAAGACTGCCATTTCCAAGATCGAACTGGCTCATAACCCCGGCTTTAGCGACTGCTTTTTCTGCAATGTAAAGCGCGTTTTTATACGAAACCAAACGCATGTGACGTTCGTCTTTGGGTTGGACATCTTTGGTCCATTCCCGTGTTTCAATTTTGCCAATAAGAGAGGCGTACTTTTCAGCATTACACAAATCTGAACCTAGGAAGGCTCGACCAATAAATGCTCCACCTAAAATGAGTACCCAAAAAAGACTTGGGTCTAGATAGAATATACCCGGGAAGCCTTCGTTTCTAGGATCATTGATAGTTTTGAAAAGCGCAATCAAAGCCCAAAATACCAAGACTGTAACACCAGGCATGCCGAAAAATGGATAGATCAAACTCGGAGCGGTTAAATAGAACATAATCCAAGAGCACAAAAACATTGAAATTCCAGAAAGTACTATGACTTTGTTATTTTTCGCATCTTTCTTTGTTAATGGAAACAGCAATGGAAACATTCCTAAAATAGCCGTAATCCCAGCGATCAAAAACCAGAGCATGGCGATTCCCCTTTCTTGTGGGACGGAAACAGAGATAACACGTTTTCAAACAACAAACTTAACGGTTTGGATTATAATCTATAATTGATTTTTTGTCAATATTAAGTATGCCTAGACTCATAGAAGATTCCACACCTCAATTCCGAATCGATTTTATAAAATCGAACGGAATTGGGCTCTGAATGACAGTGGAAAAAATTAAACAAAACTGACCTCGCAATGACAGGGAGGAATTAAAATTCGCTGGTGTCTTTGGATTCTTTGATTTTACTGATTAATTCGGCGGATTTGCCGGCTTCGCTTGTGGCGTCTTTGTGACGCTTGAGGTGACTTAGAATTAAATTCTCAGTCTTCATGACAATCACTTTGGAGCGGCGTAAAAATTTTTCCCAATATAGGGAGACGGCCCTATCAAACTCATGCAGGGGAATTTTGGAAAGCCAATTTTCTAGGTGATCAAAAACCGGACTGCCGACGGTTGTATCTTCTTCTACCTTAGGTAGATGGCGGCCTAAAATATAGAGCGCGGTGCCGAGCCCTAGGACTAAAAATATTTGAAGTAAAAAATCGTACACGAGATTTAGATAGCGAAACGGGCGAATTTATCCACCTTAATGTTTTCGCCAATGGTGCCAATGGCGGCCTTGATCAAACCCTCGATAGTTTCGGAAGGATTTTTAACGAAAGGCTGCTCGAGTAATTCCTCTACCGAAGCGGGATTTAACGCGGCGATATGCATGGCGATTTCATGAGCGAGATTTTGGAAGGAGTCGTTTTTAGAGACGAAGTCGGTTTCGCAGCGCATTAATAGTAAGACACCGACACGATTGCCGTGGATGTAAGAATGGAGTAAGCCGGCACCCGTCGCTCTATCGGCTTTATTGTCGGCTTTAGCTTGGCCTTTTTCGGCGATGATTTTTTTAGCGAGCTCTAAATCACCTTTGGCTTCGTCGAGGGCCCTTTTGCAATCCATGATACCAGCGCCGGTTAATTCTCTGAGTTCTTTAACTTGATTTGGCATAAGAATAAAATTTAAAGATTTAAATATGATTGAATTTATAATAAGGGAACGGGGACAATTTATATTTTAATTGAACTGGATCCCGCATCATTTCCGACAGATTACGGTCGGGTGCGGGATGACAGGCGGGGGGTATAAATCAGAAAACAGACTAAGCGGAGCGGAGTTTGGAGGAAAGCTTGGTTAGAATAAATTCTAAGGAGCTTCGGCCAGTGAAATTACAAGGAATAGGATAAGTAATCTTATCTGGGTTGGTGTCGGTGTTAATTAAAGCGATCACGGGGATCTCTAAAAGATTGGCTTCGTGAACGGCGTGCTTGTGTAAATTGGCATCAATAACGATCATTGCGGCTGGCTTAACAGACATAGTCTCGATACCGGAGAAAAGATTGTTCAAACGAGCGAGTTCGTTAGTTAACATTAAACGTTCCTTTTTGGTGTATTTTTCCAAAGCACCAGAAAGTTTGTCGGCTCGAAGCTTCTTCATGTATTCAATACGCTTCCAAATAGTTGGGTAGTTGGTCAAAGTACCACCAAGCCAGCGACCAGTCACTTTTGGAAAAGCAAAACTGTCGGCAAACTTTTCTACCAAATCTCTGGTTTCAGCTCTCGTACCAACAACTAAAATAGGACGCTTGCTGTCCACTAAAATCTTTAAGTAGTTACCGGCTCTTTCGAGCATTTCGTTGGTTGCCTCAAGGTCAATAACGTCGATCCCCTTTCTTGTGGCGATCACGTACTTGTTCATTTTAGGGTTAGTAAAAGAGTGCTTGCGTCCATGCAAAACACCGGCCTTGATCATTTCTTCTAATAGAGCCAATTCTTCGGGCGAGGCCTTAATATCTTCTAGGGTGGCTTCGTCGTCTCTTAGGCTTTCTTCCATGGCGGAAGTTGCTTTATCTGAACTCATAATATGTCTTAGAAATATAATGGATTTTGAGGTTTTATGCAAGACCTTCCTGTGTGGCGAACTCTTTTGCCACAGAAAGCCATTTTTCTTTGAAAATGGCTGGCTGGAAGGCCTTTAAATAGGTTGGCAACTCCAAGATTTTTATGGGTTTAGTCTCGAATTCTAAGACCTTAGCTATAAGACTAGCCTTGGTCTGATCTTTGAAAAATAGGCCGGTTTCGCCCTCGTGGACGGTTTCCATAACTCCCCCGCCTTGGTAGGCAATGACCGGGGTGTGACAAGCGATGGCTTCGAGGGGGGTGAGACCGAAATCTTCGATTTGCGGGAAGATGAAGGCTTTGGCGAAGTTATAATAATAGTTAAGTGACGCGTCAGGGACGAAGCCTAGGAATTCGATGTTAGATTTGGCGAGTTTTTTTAGCCTAGAAAGTTCGGGGCCGGTGCCGATGATTTTCAAAGGAAGTCCGAGCTGGTTGAAGGCCTCGATAACTAGATCGACTTTTTTATAATGTAGTAAGCGGCTCGTGAGTAAGTAAAAATTTTGCTTGAGGATAGTGGGGTCGCGATAAAATAATGTTTCATTGTATGGGGGATAAATAATTTCGGAGTCCCGATTAAAACAAGTTTTGATTTTTTCTTGAATGAATTTAGAGATGGTGAAAATTTTTTGAGGGGTTTGAGCGGCTTTGTAATCTTCGTTTTTTAAATAATTTTTAATTGGATTGGTGAGAAGTTTGAACGGGGCAAGGGCGGGCGGGATTAGAGAATCTTCCCAGGCATAACGAAGTGGAGTGAAACAATAATGGATGTGGGGGATATTCGGTGGAACGGGAATGGCGCGGGCGAAACTCGCGCCGATTGAGATTACTAAATCATATGATTGTTTAAGCTTTAGGGTTTTAGCGGCAACGGGCATTAAAGGAATAAAGGGACGGTGATTGTAATGCGTGAGAGCGAAATCGATGAAGCTAGTTTGCCTCACAGACGCCTGAAAAAGATTTTTGGTTTTTTCGGCGCTATGAAAAAGACAATAAAGATCGCTGTCCGGAAAAATCTCGGTGAAGGTTTTCAAAACCCGCTCTCCCCCACCAAGCTGATTAAGATAGTCGTAAAATAATGCGACCTTCATACTTATGAAGGTAGCTTAAAAAAGTTTTCTGAGCTAAGTTTACTTTTTAAAAGATTGTTTTAAATTAAGAAAATGATGTTGGGGGTTTGTTGGAACACGAAATACCGTCCCACTTACAAGAGTTTTGGATACATTTAGTACTATCAGTGCCAAATGATGCGCAGGTTCGTCTACACAACTTTCCATCTTTAAATACAGCTCCCATCTCATCAATTTTTTTGCCATAATCTTGATTTAATTTCATGCATTTATTTCGGGCATCTCTTGCATTAGACATAATGATATCATCTCCAGAATTTTTCACTGAGAATTTATTCCAAGCTTCATCTGCGGCTAATCTATCTTTTTCACAACTCTCCTCGTTAATATTATAAGTGGCGTATAAACAATAAGGGGGTGTTAAATCGGCAATTTTTTTATTTGCAAAAACTCTTACGCATTGAGAATCCCTATTCTCAATTTTATCACCAAGACTATTCAGCTCATCCAAAAGAGCTGCTAAACGATCGAGACCGGCAGGTGTTAGGTCGCAACCATTAGCCACCTCTTCGGGGCTTATTGGATTAAGACTAGATCCATCCCCTCCACGACCAATTTGAGCCAAGAAGTATCTTAAATTCTCGTCCTCATCTATCGCCTTCTGAAATTCTTTATCGCATTTATTAAATGGGTCACTTAAAAATTTGACTCTAGCTCGAGCATTATCCTCTACCGCATTCGCATTTCCAGTAAAGATAAATCCTAAAATCGGTCCAGTCTCATCCCCACCGCAACTCTGTATGGCAAAAGTGAGTGCGTTATCAAAATCCACCGTTAAAGAGTTGGCTTTTGTTAGGCATGGCGGTGAATTTTTTATCCTACATCTTCTCTCTAAGTCTAAAAGTTTTCTGTAGCCTTGTTCCCAAGCACTGTCATAAATAAGATCGGCTACTGTTGCCGCTACCCCAAGACGCTGTAAGGTTCTACCCAAGATACCCAAACTTACCAACCCTCTTTGACCGAGATTTGGCCAACGATTTTGAATAGCTTTAGCAAGCTTAGCCGCAGAATCTTTTATTTTAGTAGAACAGGTGTTTGGGGTAGCGGGAAGGGTTGTGGCTGGTATTTTAGGGGCTAAGCACTTGGTTGGAAGAAACTTCTTCAATAGCTGAAATATTTTTTCTGCTTGAGAATCAATGAATCTTCGTAGTCGAGTAATCTCATTAGATATATCTGTGATTTTTTTTCCAATAGTTACAGAATCAGATGAGCCAACAATTCTTTCTAACTCCTTAATATTCACCTCGTCGGTATTAGCCAATCCATTGATTATGCTTTCTAACTTATTAGGATTAAAACCATTACGCGCAACGTAGCTCTCTGCCTCGACCCTGTAAG
>JAHFLM010000050.1:0-1955 GCA_023244865.1 Candidatus Harrisonbacteria bacterium
TTCGGTGACCGATGTGCCTAAGTCAACTTTTTCAAATGGCGGAATAATTATGGATATAAGTGATTTGAAGTTGGAAAAGATTCAAAAAGATAAAAGTCCTGATCTAGCTTTAATTAGTTTTAAGGCTAAATGCGATAAGGATATTCCGGTGGTAAAAGTTTGTAATGATCCAATAAATGCTTGTAATTATTTCTTAAGAGGGGGGAATGATTATGGTGGGTCTTACCCGGCTACGGGGAGACTTTGTAGTTCTTGTAAGTGTTTGGGTATTTACTATGGCGGTGGCTCGGTGAAGATGGATACGACTTGTGCTGGTGGTGCTTCGGGGGGTGGAATTTATGCTAAACCTAAGGGTAAGGAGATTTGTTTGGCTTTTGTGACTAATCAGATTGATGTTAAAAAGGGTGAGACAATTGCTGTGTCTAATGAGGGGATCCTTAAGTTTTTACAGGACTGGATAGATAAGGGATTAGTGGGTGTGGTGAAATAGATTTAAACACCAATGTTGAATCATCTCTTTGTTCATTTGAGGAATTATGCGGTGAAGGAGAAGAAGACTTTATATCTTCTCTCCACGGTAATTTTATTTTGGTCTTTATTTGATGGGATTATCACTTACATTGTGCCGATTGTAATTACGGATAGTGGAATTTCTAAAACTTTGATGGGGATTATTTTAGGGACTTCATCGGTTGCGGGAGCGTTATTTGATTTTATTGCTTGTAGATTATTTAGGAATACTTATTATAAAAAACTTTTTATAATAATGTTTGCGATTTGTTTTGGATTTCCACTACTCCTTTTCAAAGCCCACTCCTTTTTCATGTTTGTGATTGCGATGGCTCTTTGGGGAGTTTATTATGACTTAAGAGTTATTGGTACGTTTAATTATATTGGCCGATTTACTCCTAAAAATGCCCATTCTGAAAGTTTTGGAGTGTTACAGGTATTTTCTTCAATAGGTTATTTAGTGGCCCCACTTATTGTTGGTCTTTTGATTGCTGATTCTTTGAATTGGCAACCTTTTGCTTTGTCTTGGATATTTTTAATACTCTCGATCATTTTTTTCTTGATCTTAATTCGTCAAACTCGGCGAGATGGTGAGTCTGATTGTGTAAGGGGGTTATGTGAGTTGGCTGAGACTAGGAGGAGTTTTCTGTCTGAGGTGGTGCTTTGGGGTAGAGTGGGAAAAATATTATTTCCAGTACTCCTCTTAACCTTCTTTCTTTCTTTCTCGGATGCTTTTTTCTGGACGATAGGGCCTTTAGTTGCCGAGAGTCTTTCGGAGATTGGAGAATTTGCCGGAGTTTTTATGATGGTGTATGCTCTGCCACCACTTATTGTTGGGTGGACGGTGGGCTCTTTTACGAAAAGATATGGTAAGAAGCACACGTCTTTTCTTTGTTTGTTTTTTGGTGGACTCTTTTTAACTTTTTTTGGTTATATAAATAATCCATTCATATTGATGGCCGATATTTTTATCGCATCCTTTTTTATGGCGATGGCCTATCCAGCGATTAGTGGCGCTTATGCTGACTATATAAGTGAAACTGAGGAATATGAGAAGGAGATTGAGGGGTTGGAGGATTTCTATGGGAACTTGGGTTATGTGGCGGGGCCGATTATGGCTGGGTTTATGGCGGATCAATTGGGTAATGGTAATACATTTTCCATATTGGGCTTGCTAGGAGTAATTATGTCGCTTATTCTTATGGCAGTTACGCCTAAGAGTATCAATGTGCGCTCTCGTTTAGAGAGTGCTGCTTAGAATGTAATGTAGGCCAGTGTAGCTCAGATGGCAGAGCATCTCACTCGTAACGAGAAGGTCGGCAGTTCGATTCTGCCCACTGGCTCATTTTTATGAATAATAAATATGATAGTTATAATGCTTATTTAGCCATTTATGCTGGGGCGGGAGGTGATGATGCTAAAGATTGGGCGGATATGTTATTCCG
>JAHFLM010000050.1:1965-4273 GCA_023244865.1 Candidatus Harrisonbacteria bacterium
TTTTGTGAAAAGAGGGGGTGGAAGGTTTCGGGTACGGATGAAAGGGGGATGGAGATTAGTGGAGTTGCAAAGAGCGACGTAGATTCCCGTTTTCCATCCTTCGCGCAAGGCTACGGCATGGCACAGCACGGGAATGACAAAGAGGGTGTAGAGATGACAAGTCTAGGAGTCTACGGAAATATTAAAAATGAGATGGGGGTGCATAGGCTTGTGCGGATCTCGTCTTTTTCTCAGAAAAAATTACGACACACTTCTTTTGCATTGGTGGAAATTACACCTATTTTACCGGTGCGTGATTTTTCGCATTTAAAAATTCCGGAAGGAGATTTGCGAGTGGAGCTTTCGAGATCGAGTGGGCCGGGAGGGCAGAATGTGAATAAGAGGGAGACGGCGGTGCGAGTGATTCATGTGCCGACTGGGCTTGTGGCTGCTAGTCAAAATCAACGGAGTCAGGAACAGAATCGGGATTTTGCTATGACTTTATTGAAATCTAAATTAGTACGGTTGATGGAGGAAAAAAGAGAGACCGAATTAAGTAATTTAAGAATTAAAGTGACGCCAGATTGGGGGAATCAGATTCGGTCTTACGTGTTGCATCCTTACCAGCAGGTGAAAGATCACAGGACTGGGGAGGTGAGTCATCAGCCGGATAAAGTTCTAGATGGGGAGCTTGATCAATTTATCCTTGCCGAGTTAAAATTAGAGAGTTAAAACTTAATCTTTTGGCAGACTTCTTTGTCGCCAGCTCCGTTTCCTCGTTCGAAATACTGGCCTTAGTATTCTTCTCGAGTTTACTCGCTGGCTTCGCGAATTCTGCTCAAAATATTAAGTTTTGGGTTTTGATTGATGACTTTTTCAACGTGATTAAGAAAGGGGTTATTTAATTATAATGATACAATTTATTTCTGTTTCTAAGTCTTATAGTTTGCATGGGGTGGCTTTGGATAATGTGAGTTTTAAGATTGAGCCCAAGGAGTTTGTGACTTTGGTGGGTAAATCTGGGGCTGGTAAATCAACGATTATTCATTTAATTACAGGGGAAGAGAAGCCGACTCATGGCAAGGTGGTGTTTGGTAATTATGATGTGGGTAAACTTTCTTCGGCTGAGTTGCCAGCTTTAAGAAGGGGGATTGGGATTATTTTTCAGGATTTTAGGTTGTTACCGACTAAGAATTCTTATGAGAACGTGGCTTTTGCTATGGAGGTAGCTGGTCGTTCGCAGGAGGAGATACATGAGGTGGTGCCTCAGGTATTAGATATGGTGGGGTTGGCTGACAAGTCACATAATTTTCCCCATGAATTGTCTGGCGGTGAGAAGCAGCGGGTGGCGATTGCTCGGGCGATGGTGAATCGGCCGTCTTTGATTATTGCGGATGAGCCGACGGGTAATTTGGATCCGGTGAATACTTGGGAAATCATGAAGTTACTTTTGAAAATTAATGAACTAGGAACTACGGTTTTACTTGCGACACACAACAAAGATATTATTAATAATATTGGCCGCCGAGTGATTAGCTTAGATGCTGGTAAGATTATTAAAGACGATAAGGATGGCGGTTATGTAATTGGATAAAAATATATGGCAACGATTTTAGCAAGAATTATTAAATACGGTTGGCAGAATTTTTCTCGTAATAAGTGGCTTTCTGTGGCGACGATTAGTATTTTGGTTTTAACTTTGTTTGTTTTTCAGTGGTTGATTTTGTTTAGAGTGGTGTCGGAGATGGGAATTGCGAGCTTGAAGGATAAGATTGATATTTCGATTTATTTTAAAGAAGAGGTAGATGAGGCGAAGATTTTGGCGATTAAAAAGACGATCGAGTCTAATTCTGAAGTGAAGCAGGTGGAGTATATTTCGCCAGATAAGGCCTTAGAAACTTTTAAAGAAAGGCATAGTAGTGATCCAACGATCAATAAAGCTTTAGCGGAGCTTGAAAAAAATCCACTTTCGGCGTCTTTAAATATTAAGGCGAATGATCCGGCAAAGTACCCTGTGATTGCAACTTACATAGAGAGTCAGACGAATTGGCAGTCCTTGATTGAGAAATTAAATTATCGACAGAATAAGACTGTGATTGAGCGATTAGCGAAAGTGGTGGATGTGACTGAGAAGATTGGCTTCGTGCTCACGATTTTCTTAGCGCTTGCGGCGATTCTTGTGACTTTTAACACGATTAGTTTGGCGATTTATGCTAGCCGAGAAGAGATTGGGATTATGCGACTTGTGGGCGCGGCAAACCGGTTTATTGTAGGGCCATTTGTGTTTACTGGGATTCTTTATAGTTTGATTGCGGCTTTTGCGGCGACC
>JAHFLM010000050.1:4283-6122 GCA_023244865.1 Candidatus Harrisonbacteria bacterium
CTCGTGAGCTTTGTTTCGCCATACCTTAACTCGTTTTTATTGGATATTAATTTATATAATTACTTTATGAGTAATTTCTTTAGCCTACTCGGCTTCCAGATCTTGTTTGGCTTGGTTTTAGGAGTGGTTTCTTCGGTGATTGCTATTTCTAAGTATTTGAAGCTATAGTGCTTTTTATGCAGAGTTTATTTTTTGAGAGCTTTTTTGCGGTTTTGCTGGTGAGTTTGATGCCGATCCTGGGCTTTGTCTTTGTGTTTCATGAAAAGCACAAAGATAAAATGGTGTTTTTCTTTGTGAGTTTAGCGGTGGGAGCTTTGTTTGGCGATGCCCTGATTCATATGTTACCGGATGTTTTTGAACACGCCGCTGGTCATACTTTTATTCCTTCTTTGATTGTGGTTTTGGGTTTTTTGGTGATGTTTGTATTAGAAAAATTTTTGCATTGGCATCATGAACATAGTGAGGAGCACTCGGAGGAGTGTCGAGATAATATCAAGCCTTTGGGGAAGATTAGTTTGATTTCGGATGCGCTGCATAACTTCATTGATGGCGCGACGATTACGGCGAGTTTTGCGATTTCATTTGAGGTGGGTTTAGCAACGACACTCGCTGTGACTTTGCACGAGATTCCTCACGAGTTGGGGAATGTGGCGATTTTGATTCATGCTGGGTATAGCAAAGGAAGGGCAATATTTTTTAACTTTTTATCGGCACTGACGGCGATGTTTGGCTTTATCTTAACTTTTGCTTTATTAACTCAAGTGAGCGACTTAATTTATTGGGTAATTCCTTTTGCGGCCGGCAATTTTATTTATATTGCGGCGAGTGATTTGGTGCCAGAACTTCATAAGAATTTGGAGTTTAAAAAGTCAGTTATTCAGTTTGTGGGGATTGTGTTGGGGGTATTGCTAATGGCGTTAGCTTTAATGTTGGAATAGAAAAACATAATATTTTGGCAGACTTCTTCGTTGCTCGCTGCGGTTCCCGTTCCGAGGCGCTACTCGTGCCTCTCACGGCGTCCTCGCTCGCGCCTCGAATTCTACTCAAAATATTAAGTTTTTTATTTAGCTGAGCACTCGGTTTTTATGATTGTTTTTTTATAAATAAATGCTATAATTTTTGGAAGTTTTTGGTTCTTTGAAATGCAAATTCTTTTGAAAGTCGCCGTCGCTTAGGGCTATGGCGTACCAAGGGGAGAAAGTGATGCTTCATCCAAAATTACAGCATTTAGCAGCTACGGGTGGCTTTATTCCTAATGGTGGTTATCCTTGGCGAGAAGTGGTTCATAACGGTGACTTTGTTGTTATGAACGAGTTGATGCGGGGTTTGCCGTATTTCTTTGAGAATCGCAAAATGAATAGGTTGGTAGCCGAGCTGCCAATTTTCAGTATCCCGGACTTATTAGCTGGTTTACAGACTGAGGAGCGAGAAGCTTTGCGGCGAGACTTTGCTTTTTTGGTGGCGGCGTATTATCACACTCACGATGACGATCCGACTGCTCCGGTTGTGATTCCTAGTAAGCTGGCTACCCCGTTAGTTTATTTGAGTGGGCGAACTAATGGTCCTATGATGATGCCGACTTTGAGCTATTATCATTATGCTTTGGCTAATTTCTACAGACTGGATCCTAAGGGTTCTTTCGATGTGGATAATATTCGGATGCTCCGGAATTTTGTAACGGTGATGGATGAGCAGTGGTTCATGATGGTGCATGTGGTGATTGAAGCTCAAGTGGGAGACTTATTGAAGTATGCTTTGGGAGCTTTGAATGTTTTTGAAGTTCAGCAAGTGGACGAGGGGGTGTTAATTCATAATCTGAATCAGATGGCTGGCGTGGTG
>JAHFLM010000004.1 GCA_023244865.1 Candidatus Harrisonbacteria bacterium
TAATAAAATTGCTCAGATTGGGGATTTCAAAAGAATCAAAACTAGGGAAGTAGTGGCGGGCAATTTGGGCTACTTAATGCCTGGGTTTTTGGATATTTATTCGAGGGTGGATCATTCGTTTGATTTGTTGCACGACTTTTCGCAAAATAATTATTTGGATCAGGGAGTGACGAGTATTATTTTAGGGCATCAGGGGAGTTCGCTCGCACCACTTTTATATGGATCTTTGGAGTGTATGAAGAAGTGGGGTGGGAAGGATGGCGTGTGTGTGGGGTGGCATAATGTTTCTGAATTTTTGCATTATTTGAAGCAGCAGAAGTTAGGGGTGAACGTGGGAACTTTAGTCGGGCATAGCACGATGCGACGGGCGATTATCGGGGAGGTGAATCGCGGGCTGACGGAAAATGAATTAAAAATTTTAAATCATATTACGGAAGAAAGTTTGAAAGAGGGGGCGCTTGGAGTGTCGTTTGGGTTGAATTTTGCGCATACGAAAAATACAGCATATGAAGAGGTGCGAGATTTGGCGTTTTTGGCTGCTAAGTATAATAAGATTTGTGAGGTGCAGATTCGGGGTGAGGGGGAGGCGATGTATGAGGCGCTAAACGAGGCTTGGAAAATTTATGAGGAGACGGCGGTGAAAATGGTGATTATTGGTGTGAAGCCATATTTGGGGAGTGAGGTGGATTTTGATAGAGCGTTTGAATTGTTTGCTAAGCGAGCGCGGGGGACGAATTGTTATTTACTAATGGATTGGAGTGAGGAATCTTTTCGGCCAATTTATAGTTTACTGCCAGAAGTAATGCGATATGGAAGTCTGGGTGAGATGTGTGAGGATTTGAAAAATAAGTATAAGCAGGAGGAGGTGCTTAAATATTGGGGGAAGTTAAGTCCTGACTTTGTGAAGTTTGTGTCGGTGCAAAATTTACATAGCGTGTGTGGAAAAAGTTTAGGGGAGGTGGCGGCGAATCGGGGTTTGAGTTTAGGTAAGGCTTTGATTGAGGTGATGCTGCAAAGTCATTTGAGGGCCTCTGTGCTTATAAAAAATGTTAATTTGGAAAAAATGGAAGAAGTCGTGGGTCACGAAAATGTTTTAGTGGGTGGAACTTTGGCTAGTCATGGAGCGGCTAATTCGGGAGTGTTTTTAGACTTAATTGAACGAGTAGCGAAGAATAAAAAAATGAGTTTGGAAAAGTTAATTCATAAGTTAACGGCGCAAGTTTATGATTTGTATGGAATTAGAGGCGGAAGATTGAAGGTGGGAGAGCGAGCGGATTTGTGTTTGTTGTTGAATAACGAAATGCGAAGTGTGGTGGTTGACGGGCATTTGGTGAAAAATCAGGGAAAGTTTTTAGAGTCGGGTAGTTTTGGGCGGGTTATTTCCTAGTTTATGGAAGAGGCACCAACAAGGAAAATTAGAAAGAGGAGTTTTTTTGATTGGCCGATTGTTTTTTCGGCAGGGCTTTTGGTTGTTTTGGGAATTGTAGTTTTGGCTTCCGCGAGTTTTAATTTAGCAAAGTTAAAATTTGACGATTCTTTTTATTTTTTGAAGCATCAATTAATTTTTGGTTTGTCTTTAGGTGTTGTTGGATTTTTGGTGGCTTCAAAAGTTTATTATCGCCAATATGAAAAGATCTCGATAATTTTTTTGGTTATTAGTATTGGTTTATTAGTATTGGTTTTTACGCCCTTAGGAATTGCGGCTGGAGGTGCAGAGCGATGGCTGAATGTTTTTGGTTTTTCATTTCAACCAGCAGAGATTTTAAAATTATCTTTTGTGATTTATTTAGCGGCTTGGCTTTCGGAACGAGGGCGGGAGCGAGTTGAAACTTTTGGGAAGGGTTTGTTGCCGTTTATAATTTTGCTGACGTTGGTGTGTGGGTTGCTTTTAGCCCAGCCAAGCACAAGTTCGACCGTGATGATTCTGGGAGTATCTTTGATTATGTATTTTGTTTCTGGTGCGAAGATTAAATATTTAATTGGGATAGTTTTATTAGGGATGGTTTCGCTTGCGGCGATTATTTATTTTACGCCATATAGATTGGAGCGTATTAAAACTTTTTTGAATCCGACGGTAAATGATCAGGGGGCGGCTTATCATATTAATCAGACGTTGCTTGCGATTGGGAATGGGGGGTTGAAGGGGGTGGGGTTTGGAAAGTCGGAGACAAAAATTAAGCATTTGCCTGAGCCGATTGGCGATTCGATTTTTGCGGTGGCGGCTGAAGAGTTTGGTTTCTTAGGGTCGTTAACTTTGATTGGCTTATTCTTTATTTTGGTAGCGAGGATCTTATTTTTAGCTGGTCGCGTGAAAGACAAGTTTGGTCAATTAATGATGATTGGGTTTGGATCGTTAATTGCGATTCAGGCGTTTATTAATATTGCCGCGATTTCGGGAGCAATTCCTTTGACTGGAGCACCGCTCCCATTTATTAGTTATGGTGGAACGGCTTTGGCAATTTTTATGACAATGGTGGGGGTTACTAATAATGTCGCTCGTTACAACAGCTAGTTTTTCCTTATATTGACATTTTGTTATTTATTTGATATATAAATAGAAGAACCGATGAGAGCTGGACTACCCAACTTTATCGCATAAAATTAAGGAGGACTTGCTGTGGTAGGATTCATTCTGGGCGTAGTTGTTACGTGCCTTGTACTGGTAGTTGTTTATTTCATGTCAGAGCCCGTTTGGGATGGTCATTATTCGATTATTATAAATGACACCAGTTTCAGGGTTAAAAAATCTACGACTTTCTCTAGGGGCCATTCGTTGATGGCTGTTCACATTCCTTTGGTGAGAGGTTATTCTCGAGCAGGCCTTAGGGTTTTGTTAGGTGGCAAAGAGGTGGCTCTTAGATTGTTAGGAGGAGATAGTTTAAGTGAGAGCTTTATGGCTTGGGAGATTGTCGAGCATCTTACATGGGAAAATGTTTGCAACAAACCAATTGAGGTTTTGGTGACTTATAAGAAAACAGACTCCGAAATGGAAATGTCTGTTAGGCATAATCATTGTTTTACATTTTCGCCTGTATGTATTTAGTAGAAGTTTGTGATTTTGAAACAGCCGTTTGATAATGGGCTGTTTTTTGTTTATTGAAAATTACTGTTAGAATTTTAATAAGTTATGAAAAGGATTCTTTTTACAGGAGGTGGGAGCGGGGGGCATATTTTTCCATTAGTGGCAGTGATTCAGGAGTTGAAAAAAATAGTAGGAGCGAGGCATTTGGAGGTGGAGTTGCGATATTATGGGCCAGATGACGTTTATGCCGGCTATATAGAAAGAGAAGAGGTTCGGACTTATAAAATCACAGCTTCGAAAATGAGACGATATTTTTCTTGGTTGAATTTTTTGGAGGGGCCGAAATTTGTTTGGAGTTTGGGGCAGGCTTTGTTTAAGATTTTTTGGTTTATGCCGGATGTGGCTTTTTCAAAAGGGGGGCCGGGAGCCTTGCCGGTTTTATTAGCTTGTTATTTTTATAGAGTGCCAATTATTATTCATGAATCCGATACGGTGCCGGGGGCGACTTCGACTGTATCTGGAAGATTTGCGAAGTTGATTGAGGTGGCGTTTGCAAAGGCGGGGGATTATTTTCCAAGTGAGAAAGTGAAGGTGTGTGGGAATCCGATTCGGCAGGAGCTTCTTGATGCGGCGCAACTTGATAGTGCTTTGGCGAAAAAGCGGTTGGGGTTGGATGAAAATTTACCTTTGATCGTGGTGTTTGGTGGGTCTTTGGGATCGCAGCGGATTAATGAGTTGATTTTAAATAATGTGGAATGGCTGACGGAAAAATATCAGGTCTGGCATCAGGTGGGGGTGAATAATTATACGGCTTACTACGAGATTTATAAGCAGATGTCTTTGCATTGGCAGTGGGAGAAAAAGTTGCGATATGATGTCAAAGCCTTTTTTGATAAAAATTGGGGAGATGTTTTGGCGGCATCGGACTTGGTGATTGGACGAAGTGGGGCAAGTATTTTTGAAATTGCTTTGTTTGGAAAACCTGGGATTTTAGTGCCATTGCCAGAGTCGGCAAATGATCATCAGCGGATTAATGCTTATGAATATGCTGCTGACGGGGCGGCGGAAGTGATTGAAGAGGATAATTTGTTTGATGATATTTTTCGGACGGTGGTGGGAAAGATTTTAGAAAATCCGGAAAAGGAAAAGCAGATGAAGGTGGCGGCGTTAAAGTTTGCGAAGCCGGAAGCGGCGAGATTGGTGGCGGAAGATATAATTAGTTTTGTGAGTTTTTAAAAATAAGAAGAACTGTCATTCCAGTGAAAACGGGAATCTACTTTGATTGTGGTTAACCTACGAAGATTCCGGCTCCAGTCAGCCACCGGGCAACCTGGTCCGGAATGACAATGTGCTCGCGTGATCAATTGACTTTTATTGATTATTATTCTATTATTTGGCTAGTTTGATTGGCTTGTCTCTAGTCTTTTGAAAATCTAAGGAGGTGGATTGTGAAATTCAGAACTTCATTTTTAGTTATTCTTGGTTTATTTATTGGTTTTTCTTTTTTGTACATTGCTTTTGATAACAAATGCATTGATAGTGTTTCAAAAGGTGAGGTAGTCCAGATTCATAAATATGGCAAAAATCCTGAATTAGAGCTGAAGGAAGATCTTCAAATTATTTACGTTTGGGGTTGGCCGACTTACAGTAAAATTCTCAATCAATCGAGAGTGAGAGTGGTCAGGAATGTTTCTGGGGAGTTTAAGTTGCATGATATGGTGAACATTGAAGGCGATGGGGATGATTTGGTAGTGAGGGTAATTGGTACGGTTCATCATGGGCATTTGATTCAAAGCGAAAAGATTGGGAGGCCTGAAGATTCGAAGTTGAAAATTATTCCAGAAAAGCCCGAAAGAAAGGAGTTATTGAAATGAAATATCTTGCTTGGTTCTGCGTGGTAGTTTTTGGGATTTTTACTTTTAGTTATATTTATTACAAAGGTAAAGAGAATCAGGTGGTGGATGGTTTTGTTCAGAAGATTGAAACGATTGAAGAGCCTGGTACAAAGAAAGTTTTTATAACCATTAACGGTTTGGCTAAAAATGGTTATAGTTATGATAGAAGAATTGAGTTTGAGGGGCCGGATACGCCGGTAATTGGTCAAGAGGTATACATACAGAAACCTAAAGAATTGAGGTTGAGAGTGGTGGTTAAGAAAACAACTAGTGGGGCGATTTTGGATAAAGATGGTTGGCCCCGAGAGGAAAAGAAAGAGTAGCTGTTTGAATTTTAATAAGAGGTCTCATGACCTCTTTTTTGTTACAATTATTTTATGGTTAAAGCTTATTTAATTTCGCTTGCGGTTTTAGTGGTGATGGATTTGAGTTGGGTGGGAGTAATTGCTAAGAATTTTTATGTTAGTAGATTAGGGGAGATGATTTTGCCTTTTCCGAAAATTATTCCACTTTTGATTTTTTATGGGTTGGCGGTGTTTTGTATTAATTATTTTGCGGTGAGTTCGGCTAAGAGTTTGGGTGATGCAGCCCTGAAGGGGTTTCTTTTGGGGCTTTTGGCTTATGGGACATATGACTTAACTAATTTGGCGACTTTGAAAAATTTTCCGATGGATTTGGCGGCGATTGATGCTTTGTGGGGTGGGGTGTTGTTTGGAGCGAATGCTTTGGTGGTGAAGTATTTTTCTTGATTTGACGAAGATTCCTGCCTCCGCAGGAATGACAAGCCCCATAGTTTTATGGTATTTTAGCTTGCATGGAAGTAAGAGTAAGAATTGCGCCTTCGCCGACTGGGTTTTTTCATGTGGGGACGGCGCGGACGGCTTTATTTAATTATTTATTTGCGAGACAAAACAAAGGGAAATTTTTGGTACGCATTGAAGATACGGATATTGAGCGATCGGAAAAGAAATACGAAGAGGATATTTTGTCAGAATTAAAGTGGCTCGGTTTAGAGGCTGATGAAGAGATTTTGAAACAAAGTGATCGGACGGAGATTTATAAAAAATATTTACATAATTTAGTAGAAAAAAACTTAGCTTATAAGTGTTTCTGTACTAAAGAGGATTTAGATACGGTCCGACAATCGCAAATGGTGGCTGGGATGGCGCCGAAATATAATGGGAAGTGCGCAGCTTTAACCAAAGAAGAAATAAAAGTGAAAGAGGTAGCGAGTGAGGCTTATGTATTTCGTTTGCGAGTGCCCGAACAAAAAATTACTTTTAGCGACTTGATTCGTGGGGAAGTGACTTTTGATGGGGCTTTGATTGGGGATATTGTGATCGCGAAAAGCGATGAGAATGTTTTATATAATTTTGCGGTGGTGGTGGACGATTATGAAATGAAGATTTCTCATGTGATTCGCGGTGAGGATCATATTAGTAATACGCCGAAGCAGATTTTTATTGGGGAGGCGTTGGGATTTTCGCGACCACAGTATGCTCACTTGCCTTTGATTTTGGATAGTAAGCGAGCGAAGCTTTCGAAGCGGTTTGCGGCGGTGTCGGTGGCTGATTATCGAGAGCAAGGATATTTGCCGGAGCCATTTTTGAATTTTTTAGGGTTGCTTGGGTGGCATCCTAAAGAAGATCGGGAGATTTTAAGTGCCCTAGAGATGATTGCGGAGTTTAATTTAGAGAGAGTGCAAAAAGGTGGGGCGATTTTTAATGTTGAAAAACTTGATTGGCTTAATCAGCAATATATAAAAAATCTTTCTAATGAAAAGTTGTTGGAGCTGTTAGGTAAAGAAATAAATGAGAAGAATTTAAAAATTATTGATTTAGTGAAAGAGCGATTGGTAAAGCTTTCAGATTATGAATTGTTAATTGGTTTTTTCTTTGCGGTGCCTGATTATGAAAGGGAATTATTGGTTTGGAAGGACGGTGGCTTGGAAAAGGCGCGGGAGGTTTTGGAAAAACTTTTGGCTTTGCAAAAATTAGATAAGGAGAGTGTGATGGCTCTATGTGAAACTTTTGGTAATGGGCCGGTGCTTTGGCCATTGCGGGTGGCTTTATCTGGGAGTAAGGCCTCGCCCGGGCCATTTGAGATATTAGAGGTTTTGGGGGAGGGGGAAGCTAGGAATAGGCTTCAAATAGCTTATAATAAAATATAGAAGCTGGTGATTAGTATTAGGTATCTGGGCAGAGAGGGTAATGATATTGAAGATCCTGAAATGAATTCAGGATGACATAATGGTAAATATTTTTAAAAAAACTTTTATTTTTTTACTGAGCCTTTTTTTGGTGTTTAATTTTAATTTTGTTTTAGCTGATGAAGATCATGAGCATGCTGGAGTGGATGATTTTGATCTTGGGTTTGGAGTGGGGGGTGACACTGATCCGTTGGCGAACTTACCGGTGTATTTGAAAAGTCAGATTGATGATAAGGCTAAGGAGTTGGCGGATATTCAGCGGCGGATTACTGAGACTCAGGATTCTTTGAATCAAACTCAGGAAGAGAAGAATACTTTGAGTGGGACGATTAAAAACTTTGATGGCACGATTAAGCAGTTGAATTTAGGAATTAAGTCTTCGGAAACTAAGATTCAGAAATTGCAGTTAGAGTTGAATGGTATAGAAGATAATATTACGACGGCTGAAAGTTTGGTGATTTCGAAGACTAAGGCGATTGGGAAGAGTTTAAGGGAATTAGCTTTGTCGGATGGCATTGATCCGATTTTGATAATTTTGAAACCGGAAGATTTGTCGGATGGGTTGTCGGATTTAAATAGTTTAGAAAGTTTACGAGAGGCGCTCGTGGCCGATGTGAATGATTTAAATGATTTAAGGAGCCAACTTAGTAATAGAAAAGGTGAAGTGAAAGATACTAAGACCAATATAGAGAGCGAGTATAAGAATACTAAAAATAAGAAGGCGATTTTGGATAGCGAGCGACAAGAAAAGGCGGAGCTTTTGAAAGAGACGAAAAATAAGGAGAAAAATTATCAGGCTTTAATAACGGATTTAACAAAGAAGCAGGAGCAGATCGCTTCAGAAATCGAAGGTTTGGAAGCGGGGTTGCGTGGTGAGATTAAGACTGCGGATATCCCTGCTTATTTGAAGGGTTTATTTTCTTGGCCGGTACCAACTAACACAAGAATTACTCAGGGTTATGGGGCGACTTCTTTTGCTAAAAATGGTTATAAGGGAAAATGGCATAACGGAGTAGATATCGCGGCTTCCACTGGAACTGAAGTGGTGGCGGTTTTGGCTGGGACGGTTGTTGCGATAGGGGATCAGGATTTGTATTGTCGGAAGGGGGCGTATGGGAAATTTATTGTTTTGAAGCACTCGAATAATTTAGTGACACTGTATGGACATTTTTCAAAACAGATTTTGAGTTTGGGTGATACGGTGAAAAAGGGAGAGGTGATTGGGTATGCTGGGAAGACTGGTTATGCGACTGGTTCTCATCTTCATTTAACGGTTTATGATGGGAATACTTTTTCGATGAGGCCAAGCCGAAGTTGTGGGCCGATGCCGTCGGGTGGTGACTTGGATCCGAATAAATATCTTTAGGGATAAAAAATTAAGAGTTAAGAATTAGTAATTAGGAAATGGTATTTATAATAGGTATCATTTCTATTTTTTAATTCTTAATTTCTAAATTTTAAATCCTGCCTTGCTATTGCTTAATTTTTAATTAGTGGTATAAATAGGCCAGCACAGAGTCTCTTCCGAAAGGGGATTCATTATGGCTTTACAGACTTTGAGTTTGAATGACTTGGAGCATAGGGTTAATTATCCGATCGTAAACTTTTTTGATAAGGCTTCGATGAGGCTTTTGAAGTTTAGAGATTTGGAAAAGTTGCAGTCGGGTGATGAGATTTTAATCGAACTCGGCTCAATCAATGGTAAGAAAAGTTTTCTGGTGGAGGTTTTGCTTGATGCGGCTGGCGTGATTAATGATGAAACTTGTATTGCTTTGTGCGGGGAGTTGCGGGCTAAAAAGAGTGATCCTCGGAGTTTACTTTTAACTTGGGATTTGTATTTTGAGTCTAAGGACAGCGGTTCTTTGGCGGTGAGGAAGTATTAATACGGCTCCGTTTCAAGACGGAGCTTTTTGTTTTTAGAGAGTTTGTTTTTGGTTATATTAAGTGCTTCGTACGTCTAGTTTTTAGGGGTTGACTCGGGGTGGGTCTTTTGCTACTATGGCTTTACTCTCTTCTATAGAAGAAGGAGTTTGTTTTTTTATAAATGAATATGAAACTATTTATGACTATGGAGTACATAGTCATAAGCGATAAAAGATATATGAAGTTTTGAACTTCGTGTATTTCTATTCTGAAAAAATAAATAAATTTTTTCTAGTTGTCCCAATAATTTTTTAAGTTTGGAATTAAAGCATAATTTATTATTCTTTAGTTTTTAACTTTATTTAGAGGATTTGATCCTGGTCCAGGATGAACGCTGGCGATGTGGATAAGGCATGCAAGTCGAGCGGTCTAGTGTTTCACACTAAGATATTTAATTTTTAAATGTTTTAGCGTGAAATATTAGACAGCGGCGAACGAGTTAGGAGCACCCTAGTATCTACCCTAAAGTTTGGCATAGCTCGTCGAAAGACGGGGTAATTCCAAATGGTCTCGCAAGAGTAAAGGCGCAAGCCGCTTTAGGATGAGCTTAGGCACTATCAGCTTGTTGGTGAGGTAATGGCTCACCAAGGCTATGACGGTTAGGAGGGCTGAGAGGCTGATCTCCAACGACGGAACTGAGACACGGTCCGTACACCCACGGGTGGCAGCAGTCGAGAATATTCGACAATGGGCGAAAGCCTGATCGAGCGACGTCGCGTACAGGAAGAAGGTCTTAGGATTGTAAACTGTTTTTCTTCGGGAAAAAGTAAGCTTGTTCTTATTGATGGTACCGAGGGAATAAGGGGTTGCTAACTTCGTGCCAGCAGCAGCGGTAATACGAAGGCCCCGAGCGTTATCCGGATTTATTGGGCGTAAAGAGTGTGTAGATGGCATAGTGCGTCTGTTGTTAAATCTTAGGGCTTAACCTTAAGGCTGCAGTGGATACGACTAAGCTTAGAGGGTGCTAGAGGCAAATAGAACTCATGGTGTAGGGGTGAAATCCGTTGATATCATGGGGAATACCAAAGGCGAAGGCATTTTGCTGGGGCATTCCTGACATTCAAGCACGAAAGCGTGGGGAGCAAAAAGGATTAGATACCCTTGTAGTCCACGCCCTAAACGATGTCTACTAGCTGTTTCGAGTATCGACCCTCGAAGTGGCGAAGCTAACGCGTTAAGTAGACCGCCTGGGAATTACGGCCGCAAGGCTAAAACTCAAAGGAATAGACGGGGACTCGCACAAGTAGTGGATTATGTGGTTTAATTCGACACTAAACGAAGAACCTCACCAGGGTTTGCACCCAAACGAATGCCAGAAGAAACTTTGGCAGTCCGCAAGGACGGTTGGCCAGGTGCTGCACGGTTGTCGTCAGCTCGTGTCTTGAGATGTTCCCTTAAGTGGGGTAACGAGCGCAACCCTCATTCTGTGTTACAAGTGTCACAGGAAACTGCCCCCTAACGGGGGAGGAAGGTGGGGATGACGTCAAATCAGCGTGGCCCTTTGATACCCTGGGCTACACACATAATACAATGGTCGGTACAAAGGGAAGCCAAGCCGCGAGGTGGAGCAAATCCCATAAAACCGGCCCCAGTTCAGATTGGAGGCTGCAACTCGCCTCCATGAAGTTGGAATTACTAGTAATCGTGGGTCAGCTATACCACGGTGAATACGTTCTCGAGTCTTGTACTCACCGCCCGTCACATCAAGGGAGCTGGTAATACCCGAAGCTTTGCTTTGCGGAGTTAGGGTAAGATCAGTGACATGGATGAAGTCGTAACAAGGCACGTGTAGCGGAAGCTGTGCGTGGATCATTTAATTAGATCGAAAAAGACAAACGTCTTTTTGTAAGTTATTGGTTTTTATCGTGGAGCCATTAAGTCACGATATCTTGGGATAACTAGAAAGAATTTATTAAGTTTCATATTTATAAGATAAAAAATAAAATAACAAAAATCCCATTTTTCTACGGGGGCCACAAAGTCCCATGTAGGAAAGTGGGATTTTTGTTATTTTATTTTTTCTATAAATAGAAACTTAATAAAAGGGGTGGTGGAGGGAGTGGTCAGTGTGATACGATGTTTTTAGTTTTTTGATTTTGAAATGGAGGCTGCTATGAAAGACTGGGCAGAATTATTAAGACAAGCTTATGAGCATGGAAAGAATAGTCCGGATCCTTCGACTAAGAATGGTTCGTTATTATTTGATGAGAAGTGTGGTGATGTGAGGGTGATAGGCTTTAATCATTTTGCGAATGGAGTTTTAGAAACTGAAGAGCGCTGGCAAAGACCATTGAAATATAATTATATTGTTCACGCGGAGGTGGATGTCATTGCTATTGCAGCTAATGTTGGAGTGATGACTAATGGTTTAACTATGGTCTGTCCTTGGGCGGCTTGCTCTCGTTGTGCTGGACCAATGATTCAGGCTGGAATAAAAAAACTTGTTACGCACAAGCAGGCACATGATTGTTCTCATGGTGATTGGGCTAATGAGATTATATTAGCCTTTGGGATGTTTAAAGAAGCTAGACTTGAGGTGGTGATGTATGATGGTTTGGTCGGTGTGAGCGGGGTACTTCAAAATGGACAGCTGCATGATCGGTGAATTTATTAATCAGTCGTCTTCAGCGGCTGATTTTTTAATGACAAATATTGAAATTTCCTTTATAAATAGAGTATGAAAAAGATTTTGCTGGTGGAGGATGATAAGTTTTTGTCGACTTTGCTTTCGAATCGGTTGCGGACGGAGGGATTTGAAGTAGTGAATGCTTATGATGGCGGGGTGGCTTTGGAGACTTTGGCAAAAGATAAGTTTGATCTAGTGCTTTTGGATATTATTTTGCCAGTGAAAAGCGGGTTTGAGGTTTTAGAAACTATTAAAGATAATCCACTCTATGGTGAGCCTAAGATTATTATTGCGTCTAATTTAGGTCAGGAGGGAGATTTAGAAAAGGGGAAAAATTTAGGAGCGGTGGATTATATTGTGAAAGGGGAAACGACGATTGATGAGATTCTTTTGAAAATTAAAACTTTTTTAAGTTAGTGATTTAGCTTGGTTATCCACAATAATTGTATTTGATCTGATTTTTTTTATGTTACAATTATTATTGTTAAGAAATGGTCGTTTATTTTATCAAAAATAAAAATTAATTAAAACATTCATCGATGAATAAAATTAATAAAGGCTTTACGTTAATAGAATTACTTATCGTAATTGGTATTATTGCTATTTTGGCTACCGCAACAATCTTGGTCTTAAATCCAGGTGAGTTGTTAAAGAGAGCTCGAGATAACAACAGAATTACCGATATCGATACTTTGTCTAATGCTGTTAACATTGCGGCTGCTCGCGTAGGTGGTACTGGCGGTACAGTGGGTTGGGCTTGTGGTGTGGCAAAGTGCTTCACGAGCATGACTGGTACAACTGTCGAATCCTCTGCTGGTAAGTGTGGTGGTAGATTTGTTACCGCTGGCTTGATTGGGCAATCTACTTCTGCCGGAAAAGCGATTGATGGAACTGGTTGGATGCCATTCACTAGTCTCACGACTACCGATGGCCTAACTCAGTTACCATTAGATCCTTCTAATGCTGCTTCAGCAGGTGTGTATGCCGGATCTTTTTACGCCTATGCGTGTGATGGTCTTGGTGGCTTTGAAGTAAATGCTGCTATGGAATCATCTGATAACTCTGGTGTAGGTAAGACTGCCGACAAAGATGGTGGCGACAGTAACACTCTTTACGAAAGAGGGACTAAGCTAACGATGTAATCTTTTCAAGAAACCGCTCAAGGGCGGTTTTTTGATTGTTTAATTATTTGCTATAATTAATTTAATGAATACTATTTTGAAGCATAGGGGATTTACTTTGATAGAACTTTTGGTGGTGATTGGTATTATCGCTATTTTAGCGACTGCGACTATTTTAGTTTTGAATCCTGGAGAGCTACTTAAAAGAGCGAGAGATATAAATAGAATTAACGATGTTAATACTTTAGGAAAAGCTGTTAACATTGCGGCTGCTCGCGTAGGTGGTACTGGCGGTACAGTGGGTTGGGCTTGTGGTGTGGCAAAGTGCTTCACGAGCATGACTGGTACAACTGTCGAATCCTCTGCTGGTAAGTGTGGTGGTAGATTTGTTACCGCTGGCTTGATTGGGCAATCTACTTCTGCCGGAAAAGCGATTGATGGAACTGGTTGGATGCCATTCACTAGTCTCACGACTACCGATGGCCTAACTCAGTTACCATTAGATCCTTCTAATGCTGCTTCAGCAGGTGTGTATGCCGGATCTTTTTACGCCTATGCGTGTGATGGTCTTGGTGGCTTTGAAGTAAATGCTGCTATGGAATCATCTGATAACTCTGGTGTAGGTAAGACTGCCGACAAAGATGGTGGCGACAGTAACACTCTTTACGAAAGAGGGACTAAGCTAACGATGTAATCTTTGCTAGAATATAAGAGATGCTAAGTGTGCCGGTTTTAAAATTAAAGGAGGCTTTGATTCGAGATGGAATTTTGAAGCAAGAGGAGCTTGTTCAATATGAAGCTGAGGCTGTAAGATTGGGGCAGGATTTAAGCGATGTTTTGTTGTCTCGAAGTTTAGTGACGCAGATTTATTTAAATGAATTGTCGGCCGGTTTCTATGGGGTGCCAGCAGCGAATTTACTTTTACGAAAGATTGATCCTGCGGTGGTCAAGCTTTTACCAGAAGAGATTGCTCGGGAAAAGCGGGCGATTGTTTTTAATAAATTAGAGAGCGGAGAGCTAGAGGTGGCAATCCAGGATCCGAATAATTTACAGACGATTGAATACTTGAGTCGTTTTTTAAATATTAAATTAAAAATTTATTTAGCATCGGCGGATGATTTAAATAAGGGTTTTAATTTTTATGGTGCGGAACAGGCGCAGGATTTTAAAAAGATTATTGAAGAGAATATTAATTTATCTTTGAAGACGAAGTTGGCAGATTCGGTGTCGGAAGCGGCTTTAGAGTTGCCGATTGTGGCTTTGGTAGATAATTTGGTGTCTTATGCTTTGTCTTCTCGGGCTTCGGATATTCACATTGAAGCTTTGGAAGAGGAGGTGCTTGTGAGATTTAGAGTGGATGGGATTTTGAATGAAATTATTCGAATTCCAAAGTTAGTGCATCCGGCTGTGATTGCAAGAATTAAACTTTTAGCGGCTTTAAAATTAGACGAACATACGAGGCCGCAAGATGGTCGGTTTAGATATAAGATTGCGAGTGAGGCGGTGGATATCAGAGTCGCGATTATGCCGACTTTTTATGGAGAGAAGATGGTGTTGCGCCTGCTGAATGATTCGGCTCGGCCACTTTCTTTAGAAGAACTTGGTTTTTTAGAGGATCATGTGAAGTTGATTAATGAAAGTTTGAAAAAAACTTATGGCATGGTGTTAATGACGGGGCCGACTGGCAGTGGTAAGACGACGACGATTTATTCTTTGATTAGTATTTTAAATAAACCGGGGGTGAATATTGTGACGATTGAAGATCCGATTGAATATGACATGAAATATGTAAACCAGACGCAGATTAATCCGGATTCCGGTATTACTTTTGCTTCGGGGTTGCGAGAATTTTTGAGACAAGATCCAAATATTATTATGGTGGGTGAGATTAGAGACGGAGATACGGCGAAGATTGCGGCTCAGGCTTCTTTAACTGGGCATCTGTTACTTTCAACAGTGCACACCAATGATGCTTCGACAGCCGTTCCAAGATTGATAGATTTGGGATTAGAGAATTTTTTTGTGGCGAATGTGTTGTCGATGGTGGAGGCTCAGCGATTGGTGAGGCGGATTTGTCCGGAGTGTATTGCGACTTTCACGCCTGAAGCATCGATGGTGGATATTTTGAAGAAGCAATTAAAGTTAAGCAATTTACCAGAAATTATCCCTAAGATTTTTTATAAGGGGGCTGGTTGTGCCGCTTGTAATAAGACTGGCTACAAGGGGAGAATTGGAATTTTTGAAATTTTGGTTGTAGACGAAGAAGTAAGGCGAGAAATTATTTCTCCCAACTTTCAGTTAGAGGATTTACGAGTGATTTTGAAAAAGCATGGCATGATTACTATTTTTGAGGATGGTTTGAGGAAGGTCGAACGAGGAATGACTACGCTTGAGGAGGTGCTGCGAGCTATCAGTATCTAAAAAATATGATTTATCACTACGTTGCGAGTAGAGCGAATGGGCAGTTGATAGAGGGTGATCATGAAGCGAGAGATGTGAATGATCTTTTAGTGTTTTTGACGCGGAATCAATTGAAGCCAATTTCGGTGACGAAGGTGGTTGCGGCTAGTGGTTTAAAGAGAGACTTATTTGTGAGTCGAGTGATTTCGATGCAGGATAAGATTTTCTTAGCTAAGCACTTAGCTTTGATGTTGAAGTTGGGTACGGATTTGTTTAGAGCTTTGGATATTTTAATTGAGGATACGGGGAGGCCGGCGATGAAGTTATTTTTGAAGGAGGTGCGGGCAAATTTGGAGAAGGGTCAGCCATTTTATGTGTCTTTCGAAAAGGATAAAAAGAATTTTTCTAATGTTTTTACTAATTTAGTGAGAGCGGGTGAGGAGAGTGGTAATTTAGAAAAAACCTTTGATAATATTGCTTTGATGCTTACGAGGCAGGAGGATTTAAGAAGAAAGATTCTTTCGGCTTTAATTTACCCAGCTCTATTGATGTTTGGGTCGGTAGTTATTTTGATTTTTTTAACGACTTTTGCTTTGCCAAAAATTGCAGTGGCATTTTCGAGCGGTGGTTTTACAATTCCATTGTTTTCAAGAATTGTTTTTGGGGTTGGGCTTTTTGTTTCCAAATACGTATTTATTATTTTCCCCTTATTATTTATTGGTTTTTTTGGAAGTATTTATTATTTTTGGATGACGGCCTCTGGGCGAAAAATGTTTTTTAGAATTTTAAATAGGATTCCTGTTATTAATGACGTGGTAAAAAAGGTGGCGATTCAGAGGATGGCTTTAACGCTTGGAACTTTACTAAAAGCAGGGGTAACAATTACCAAGTCTTTGCAGATCACAGCTGACTCTTCGGGGAACGAAGAGATGAAGGCGGCTTTAATTCGAATTTCTAGTGAGGGGATCGAGAAGGGTGTGACGATTGGCGATGCTTTTAAAAGAGAGAAGTATTTGCCGGTGACGGTTTCTTCTTTGATTTCTATTTCTGAAAAAGCTGGTCATTTGGACGAGGTTTTATTTACCTTGTCTAATTTTTACGATGGTGAGATTGAGTTTGCTTTGAAAACTGTCGTGTCTTTGATTGAGCCAGCAATGTTGGTTTTTATTGGCGGAATAGTTTTAGTAATTGCTTTATCTATAATAGTGCCAATTTATCAGTTGGTGGCTTCTATATAGACTTAGTACTTATTCCGATTCTGTTATAATTAAGCCATGCAAGGGCGAGACGGTTTTAGCTTAGTTGAATTATTAATCGTGATGGGGATTATGGCTATTATTGGTAGATTCACTGTGTTGAATCTACTATCTTTGGCGGCGCAATCGGATTTGGATGCGATGGCAAGTAATTTGGCTGTTTATATTCGAGATGCTCAGGTTAAATCAATTAATTTAATCGATGATAGTGATTGGGGTGTGAGGATTTATAACACCAATCCAGCTGAATTTTTTCTTTATAAGATTGATTGTCTTAATGGAGCTTCTAATAATTTAACAGCGATTACGAAAGCAAATCTTTATCAAGATTATTATAAAAATTTTAAGGGTACTTTGAAGATTACTAATCCAGTGGCTACCCAATCTAAAAATTTTATTTTTAAGCGAGCGACTGGAGAGCTTTATAACGACAATGGGGCGACTTGTAATGCTAGTACGTCAACATATGCTTGTGGTGATGCTGCAGCTGATAAGGTGATAGCTTTTGAGCTTTTAAATGATGCGACTAAAAAAAGGACGGTGGCAGTAAATTGTTATGGAAAGGCAACGATTACAAATTAGGGGAAATGAAGGACAGTCACTCGTAGAGATTTTAGTCTCGATGGCGGTTTTAGTATTGTTTGTTTTTTCTTTAGCGACCTTATTTTATATTATGTTTTCCGTGTCTTTGAAAGATCCCGAGAGGCAGACAGCAACTCTCCTTTTAAAGAAGGCAAATGATTATTTGGATACGATTTCGGATAGTGGTTGGAGTGATTCGATTGCGGCAAATACTGGGACTTTATATTTAATTCCGAAAGTTTCTGGGGCTGGCTTTGATTTGGTTAGCACACCCACTTCTACTAAGTATGATGGGAGCGATTACTATATTAAATTAGATTTATCGAGCAAGGGGAGGGACGGTAATAATAATGTGGTGGTTTCTGGTGGGACGGATGACGCTTCTTTGAAGGGGGCGGTGTTGTCGGTGGCTTCGGGAACTACTAGTAATGACGTGGTGAATATTGCTCGTACTGTGTCTCGAAATGACAGTGAGGTTTTTCATCAAACTGATTGGAGTGGAGTGGCTACTACTAATTCGGTAGTTGCTGGAAGTGAGGGTGGTAACTATGGGTCGGTAGACGCAACTCATTTAGTGCTTGTTAATGGATCAATTAAAGTAAAATAAGCCCCATTAGATATTATTTGTAATGATTTTTAGACTTAAAGATGTAAATAAAAAAATATGAAAGTATTAGAAAATATTTTGAGATTATCTAACGGGGTGAAACATTTGATTAAAAATATTTTAATAGTATTATTTTGCAGCCTTCTTTTGTGGCGTTTAGTTTTGGCGGTGGTACCTGCGCCGAACATTGACGCAACTAATCATTGGGCTTGGAATGAGGTGATCGGTTGGATTGATTTTAGTGGATCGGTGGAGGTGAATGAGGCCGGAGCACCGGCAGAGTTGCGGGGTTATGCAACTTCTAATGTTGGGAAGATTTACTTTAACTGTAATTCGACTGATTTAGCTGGAACGAATTCTTGTCCTCCAGCTTTTGCTGTGAGTATCGGGGCTTTAAGTGGCGGAACATATCCCTTAACTGGATATGCTTGGAATGACTTAGCGGGTTGGATCAGTTTTGGAAGTAATACGAATGACGCGGTTTATTTGAAACAGGAGTCTGGCAAGTGGACTTTTTATGGAGCGGCTTGGAATGATTTAATTGGCTGGGTAACTTTTAATTGCGCAGACGCTACGATTGAGACGGCTGGTTTTTGTGCGGGCTTTCCTAATTATAAAGTGCAAAAGGGTGGAGCGGCGCCGACTTTGTCAGCGGATTTTGTGTCAGAGATTTTTGATACTCAGGTGACTAATCCAGTCTTTAATTATATTTTATGGCGAGGAAATACGACTGGAGTTCTCGTAAAGTTTGACGTAGAGACCTCGGTTGATTTGAGCGCTTGGCATCCATTGGACTTAGCTTCGTTAACCTCAAATGCTGATTGTTCAAACCCCGACGATCTTTGTGATTTATCAGGCGCGGCTCATGAGAGATATATTAGATATAAAATAAACTTTTCTTCAGTGGATTTTGCGGCTGCAACGGATTTTAGTATTGACGATGTTATAATTAATTATAGTCCTTGATGAAGAAGCAATTAAAAAATCAGAGAGGGATAGTAATGTTGGCGGCGGTTTTGATTTTGTTTGCGGTGTTATTGAGTACGACCGCGGCTTTAGTATTTGGAGCGCTTTTTATTAACCGAGCTAATATTTTAAGTCGTGGTGAGGTGGAGGCTTATGCGAAGGTGGTGGCAGAAGTGAACGATATTAATCGGCGAATGTTGATGGACGACACTTTTGTGTCGAAGATTGCTGGGATTTGTGAGAGCTTTAGTTCTTTGACTGGGAGTTTTGCTAGTATTGCGGCGACAACCACAGCCTGCAAAGCTTGTACTAACAATGAGCCGAGTTGTAAGGACGGCGGTTTGGTAAAAATTAAGTCTCAGTATAGGTCTTCTTTTTTGAGTGCTAAGAAGATCGTTTTGGCTGAAATAAGTATTGACGCAGTGACTCGAAAACCGAAGATTATTAAGCTCCAAAAATTAGGTAGTTAACATGTTTAAGTTAAAGAATATTTTTAAAATTTTAAATCCAGCGCCACCTGTGGGAGCGATTCAGATTACTAACCGTGTCTTGCGATACTTGCTTTTAGATTCTAATAGGAAAATTTTGCATTCCGAGGAGATTTTAATTAATGAAGGGGATAATGGTTTGAGAAAGGCTTTAGATGATTTGGTTTTGAATTTAAAAAAAGCAAAAGTTGCTTCAAGGCATGTAGTCGTTTCTTTGTTGTCAGACAGGGTGTATTTGCAGAATTTTAGTTTGCCTCGGGTGGCCGAAGGGAAGACTGCTGAAGCGGTGAAATTGAATTTGCAGTTAATTTCTCCATTACCGCTTGATCAGGCTTATACGGATGCAGAGTTTTGGGGTGAAGCGACTTCTGATAAGATGAATTTTTTAGCGGCATTTATTGAACGAACTCTAGTAGATGATGTGGTGGCGGTTTTGAGTGAGGTGGGATTTGTGCCGGTGGCGGTTGAGGTTACACCTCTGTCTTTAGCGAGAGTTTTGAAGGCTGTGCTCGGTGAGATGACTGGGGGAATACTCGCGATTCAGTTAATAGAAGATGGTTTTCAATTTATTTTGTTTCATAATGGTAATATTGCTTTCAACTCTTTTTTAAAAAAAGAGTTGCTGCCTTCGGGAGATTTAAATAAAACTAAAGCTTATTTAGAAAATGAGTTTAGGAAGATTTATAATTTTTATGCTGGTGAATGGGGTGGGGTGGTGAGTAAAATTGTTCTGGTAAATTTGGGGCAGAATAAAGAATTACGAGGCGCTTTTTTGGGCCTAGGAGTCTCTGTTTTGGATTTTACACTTGCTGATTTAGGTTTGAATGATGACTTCGCCTCGGTTTTTGGAGCGGCCTTAAGGGGTTTGATTTCTCGAGATGCTGATGAATTTATTAGCTTGGAGGGTGTTGGCACAGAATTACACTACTGGCGTGATAGACTACTTCATTTTTTGAGTTTTTGGCGTAATGTTTTTATGACAATTTTAGCGTCTATGTTTTTGGTATTTTGGTGTTTTTCATATTACGTTGGTTTAGATTTAGTAAATAAAGAAAAGACATTAGATGATTTTTCTAAAAATGTAGGATGGCAGGAGTATAGTAAGCTTGAGGAGAGGGTGAATGATTTTAATACTTTAGTGGATCAGATTCAGACGATTAAGAAAAATCATTTAAGTTTGGGTGATTTGATATTGAATAAGATTGCGTCATTAGCTAAGGGCAAGGTCTTTTTAGATAATATTAATTTGAAAGTGGCAGAGCGAAAGCTAGTTTTAATTGGAAGAGCTACTTTTCAGCAAAATATTAATGATTTCAAAAATGATTTGGTGAAGCAGGCGGATTTTTCTGGGGTGAATTTGGTGAGTATTGATATCGTGCCTAATCAGTTGGGGGATTATAATTTTCAGATCAGCTTGAATGTTAAGTAGTAGATGTTAGAATTACCCATCATGAATTTGGTTTTTTTCTCGGTATTTTTGTTGGTTTTGTGGGGGTTAACTTTTTTTCAAAGAGGGAGAAATTTTCTAGTTAAGTGGCGGGGATGGTTGCCTTGGGCGGCGATTGGTTTAGCTGTTGTTTCCCTTAGTCTTATTTCTTATTGGCAATACGAGGCTTTTTTGCATAGTAATTTCTATAAGTTTTTATTGCCGCCTTATCAGGGGTCGGGTTATTTTGTAAGTTATATTTTTACTAGGTTTTGGAGGCGATGGTTGGTTGGTTTGATTATGGGGTTGGGATTTTTCTTTTTAGCGGATTATTTTAATAAGAAAAAGGATGGGCGGTTGTTTCATGAAGATGAGCCTTATTTTTTAGCAGCAATAGTGAGCTTAACTAGCTATCCGGGATCTTTGATATTTTTTGTTTTAGCTTTTGGATTAATGATTCTTCAGGCTTTGCGGTTTAAGCTTATGGAAAAAGACGGCTTTATTTCTTTTTACAAATGGTGGGGCTTGCTGGCCCTCGTATCATACGTGTTGGGAGAATATTTATTATTAGGGACGGAGCTTTATTCAAAGATAATATTTTAACCGCTTGTCATCCCGGGGTACTAATCCGGGATGACAAGCGGTTAAAACTTAAACTGCTTCTTTATATCTTCTAGGGCTTTTTCAAAAACATTAGCTAAGACAGCTTGATCTCCCATGGAGATGTTATTTAAGACGAAGTCCGAGGCTTTTTTTCTGACGGATTCTTCGGGGTTACGGATGCCGATTTTTAAGCGGTAAAAGTTTTCGGTTTTTAATTGATCGATAATATTTTGGATGCCATTGTGGCCGCCACTACTACCAGTGTTTGTGATTTTATAATTACCAAGGAGTTGGTCGGAGTCGTCGTGGATAATTAAAAGAGTGTTGGTTTTATTTTTGTCTCTTAGGTTTTTTCTGACGAATTCGCCAGAGAGATTCATGTAGCATGTAGTTTTTAAAAGTTTAAATGGCACTTCGCTCAATTGGTATTTAAGGAAATCGACAAAAAGATAGCCAACGTTATGGTATGTATTTTCGTATTCTTGCCCGGGGTTACCTAGGCCAATTACTAATTCGAGTTTCGATTCCCGCATAAGTTTATTATACATGAATGGGTTTACCCCGTTGAATAGTTTGCCGTATTCAATGAGGTAAATAAAAAACGCCTTGATGGCGTTTTAATTAATTATTAAATTTATGGTTTAGGTTTTTCGGTCTCATCGTCGTCTGATTCTTCTTCCATCTCTTCGTCTTTTGCGTCGGAGTCGAAGGCGGAATAAACTAAGATGGCTCCAATGACTAGAAAAAACCATGTAAGCTCACCAATACTTGCAAATCTATTGTCTAAGCAGGCTATGAGCCTACATGCAATTCCCATAATGAAAAGCAAAAAAGCTGAAATTACGAGTTTCATTCTAGGTGCCCTTTCTCTACCTCGGTTTTTTCGGGGTTGGGATTTTCAATGACCTGAGATTTTTCTAATCCAAAGCCTTTTGGATTTTCTTTATGAAGCTCACTTATTAGAGCGAACATTCCTACGACAATTCCTAAAACTAAGAAGACCACTGCTAATGGGCCCATGTCGCTGAATTTTTTATCCAAGCAGGCGATATAGGCGCAGATTATGGTTAAGATGAATAGTAAAAAAGTGCTAACGACAAGGATCATTCTGAGGCCTCTCTTTCTTCGAAGAATTGGCGATTGGCCATTGCGCAGACCTCTATTGTTGATGGTAGGCGGATTGGTTTGTGATGATGTTCTATTCTCAGTCTTTTGTTGCGAGTCATAATGTAACTGATAAGATTCCATGAGCAGTCTCGGCAGAAGCCAAGTTGGGTTAACCGATCAACTATGTGTTCCAGTTTAGTCGTAGAAGACATGAAAATGAGTGTGTTCATTTTTGAGCTCCTTTTTGGTTTGTGGGAGATTGAAGTTAGATGATTTCGTGAATCATTTTCATTGAGAGCATTTGTTTGGCGGTCCAATCTTTATCGGAACGAATAAGTTTCATTATCAATTTTCTACTTACTTGGTAGAGTTTCATTTTTAATTTAATGGAATCTTTTTGAGCCCTTCTTAGCTCATTGGAAACTAGCTTGGATTTTCTAGCGGTTAATGATTCTTCGCATCCTTCAACGTATAGTTCGTGAAAATGAAGGGTGCAATTTTCTGTAGCTCGCCGGACTTTTCCAGCGCCGAAAATCATGGTGCCGGCCGAATCAACTGTTCCAAAGCCAGTGGTGATCAGGTTGATTTCATGGATTCTTAGAAAATCAATAAAGGCTTTGGCAACACTAAGGCTGCCACCTTCGGTTAAGACCCAGAGATCAATCGGGGCCTTAGGATGCGCTTGCTTGATTTCGAGTATCTGGCTTATTGTTTGGGCTAAATGCTCTTCGTCTATTTCACCAATCCAAAAGATTCGATGCGAGTGTATTTTTTTCTTAGGCTTTGTCACGGAGTGTCTCCACTGTGAAGTTGTAAAAGGACGACTTACCCCTTTAGATAATTAAATGTCTAACGGAGTGAATTAGCGATCTATTTATACTAAAAATAGGGGATTTTGTCAAATTAAAGGTTTTTTGCCACCCTTACAGATTAGATTCCTGCCTCCACAGGAATGACAATCTTGCATGGGTCCAACTTAATGAAAATGCTTTAAAACCTAGGTTTTGGGCCTTTTATTCATCCACAGATGGCTATATTGACTTATCTGGCTAATGTATGGTATAATATATCCCATGAAACAAGTATTAATTACATCTTTGTTTTTAGCAGGATTTTTAGCTTTTTTTACCGGTTCGGTAGATGCAGCTACTTATGACAATTGTAATAGTCGCAATAGAAGCCCGATCGTGAGTGGTTTAAATAGCCGCAGCGTTCATTTGGGTGATGTTGTGAATATGCAATTAAATGTCAGCGATCCTGATAATGATGGTTTGTCGGTTTATATGCTCGAGGGTCCTTATAATGCTACTTTTGATAGGTATAATTTTAACTTCTCTTGGATTCCAGATGAGGTGGGTAGATATAATATTACCTTTAGAGTTTTCGACAGTTTTTGTTCTTATATTGATAAGGCTGTTGTTATTCAGGTGGATAATAAGTTACCTGATTTTGGAGTGAGCTTAAATACTAGTGGTACTTCTACTTACTATAATTATTATAATAATCAAAATGTTTGTAGTAATATTGCGCCGGCTTTCTCTAACTTTAACCCGTTAAGAATTGCTAAAGAAGGTTCGCTTTATACTTCCTATGCTTTAGCGCTTTCTTCCAGTGATGCTGTTACTTATAGATTAGTAACTGCGCCAGATGGGATGATAATCAATCCATCTACTGGTTTAATTTCTTGGACGCCAAATTATGCTCAGGGTAGGACCGGAGCATATACGGTAACAATCGCCGCTTCTAATTGTTTTAGAGAGGTTCAGACTTCTTATTATTTGGTAGTGACCGATGTGCAGTTTGAAGTGCCGGTGGAAAAACCGATTTATAAGCCAGCTCCAAAACCAGCGCCAAAATGTAATTCTTGTGGCTGTGGGAACACCACAACTACAACTACTACGACCACCACGACTACCAATGGCTCTTGTGCTAGCGGTAACTGTGGAGCGAATGGTAGTCCGACCGTGACCAATGACAGCAACAACACTAACAGTAATTTAAATTTAAGTGGTTTGAGCCTTGGTCAAACGTTTGTCAGTTTAGTGAGCTTTATCGCTTTGCTTGTTTCAATAGTCTTTAGCCCAGGTTTCTTAGTCTTCATTATTCTCATCTTGATTTATCGTAATTGGAAAAATAGGAAGAAAAGTGATCTTAAGTTATAAGACATAGGATAAAAACACAAAAGCCCCTTTCGGGGCTTTTGTGTTTTTATGGGAGTTATTGAAATATATTTCATATCCATACGGCTATTTAAGGTATCTATTGACTAAATATATTCTTATGTTGTATAATATGCCCATGAAAAAAATAACCCTTTTGGTCGTATCTTCATTGTTTTTTATAGGGATTTCTTTAATCTCGGCGGAAGCATGTGCTACTTGTGGCTATTGTTACACTTGTCATTATGAGGCGCCGCGAGTGAATCATTTGCCAAATTTTGGGGTTAGTTTAACCAGTGTTCACACACCGGTTTATTATGGTAACTACGATCGTAATCCCGATACTGGGTCAAATTATTATAATGTTAATAGTTCGAATAATAGTTATTACTGGAATAATACTTCTAGTAACAGTTATTATTGGAATACCAATACTAATAACGATTATTACTGGTATTATAATAATCAGAATCAAAATACTTGTAGTAATACTGTGCCGGTTTTTTCAAACTTCAATCCTGTAAAGGTAGCCAGAGAGGGATCGGTTTACACTTCTTATGCTTTGGCAAATTCTTCGGGTGATAAGGTTACTTATAGATTTATAACCGCGCCCGATGGGATGACGATTGATCCTTCAACTGGTTTGATTTCTTGGACGCCAAATTATTCTCAGGGTAGAGCGGCGGCTTACACTGTGACTGTAGCGGCGGCTAATTGCTTTAGAGAGATTCAGACTACTTATTATTTAGTGGTCAGCGATGTGCAGTTTGCCTTGCCGGTTCCCCAGCCTGTTTATGTGCCGATTGTTTATTCACCAATTTATGAGCCGGAGGTTGAGGTGGAATGTGACCCTTGTGGTTGTGATAATATTGCAAATTCTTGTAATAGTTGTGGGGTGAATGGTGGAGTGGTTGTGAATAATGGTAATAATAGTAATTTAAATGTTAGTGATCAAACTTCTTTGAATTTAGTAAATTCTTTAGGGGGATTCATTTCGACTATTTTAGCTTTTGTTTTTAGCTCAAGCTTCTTAATCTTAATTATTTTAATTTTGATTTATAATGGCTGGAAAAGTGGTAGGTTGTAGGATTTAAAGTATTTAAACTAAAAAGCCCCGAATGGGGCTTTTTAGTTTGTTGTGTTGGCGATTAGATTCTTTCGGTGAGCATAATGCGTTGCTGCATTTCTTGGAGGTTGCGGCGGATCTTTAGGGTGATCGTGTCACCGACCTCTTTTTCTTCTAAGAAATCTTGGATATTTCTTTCTCGGGTGACTTTTTCATTGTTGATTTCTAGGACGATATCCTTTTCTCTTAAGCCGGCTTTGTCAGCAGGGCTGTCTTTGATGACGGCTGGTTCGTTGGCTGACTGGCTAATGACTAAGGCGCCATAGTCGACGGGCAAGTTCATTTTTTCTTTTAGGTTTTCGTCGATAGTGATGTAGCGGAGGCCGAGCATCGGGCGCTTGATGCGACCGAATTTTTTCAAATCTTCGACGTCGCGTTTGGCGGAGTTAATTGGAATAGCGAAGCTCAAATTTTGCGCACCGAAGACGATGGCGGTGTTGATGCCGATAACGCTGCCATTACTGTCTATGAGGGGGCCACCGGAATTACCTGGGTTGATGGCGGCGTCGGTTTGAATAAGGCCGCGCATTTCTTGAGTGCCACTGGCCTGGTCTGGAGAGGCGGTGATGGAGCGGGAGAGACCGGAGACGATACCTAGAGAGACGGTGTCTTTGAAGAGGCCGAGGGCGTTACCAATGGCTAAGATGGGTTGGCCAAGATTGAGGTTAGAGGAGTCACCGAGATCTAGGGTTTTTAGAGGTTCGTGATTGTGGATTTTCAAGATAGCGACATCGTCGATAGGATCACGAGCTAAAACATAGCCGCGATATTTTTTGTTGTCGTTCGTGATGACGGTGTATTCGGCATCTTTGTCGGCGACGACGTGCTTGTTCGTTAAAATTATTCCCTTGCTGTCGACAGCGAAGCCGGAACCACTGCCGATTTGCACCATACCATGCGCGTCGATCGCACCATCAGGAATTTCATTTTTAGAATGTTCAAAAGGGAAGAAGGGAAGGGAGTCGTGAGGAATTTCTTTTTCGACTGCTTCTAATTTTTTGCTGATGACGACGGTGACAACCGAAGGCATCGCTTCTTTGATAACATTTTCCCAGGTACTTTCTTTCATAAGCATAATTTTAGTCTTAGGATTTTTTTTGTCTATATTGTTTTTTTTAAATTGCGTGAGCTTGTATTTTTTGCTATGGTTGTTTTAGTAATTTGTTAGGAGTAATAGCTAATTCTCTTTCGGAGGAATCTGATTATGAGTCTTTTACAAGAAGCGTTGACGATTTGCATGGCGATTTTTGGAATGATGTTTGGTTTGGTGGTGCTATTTGCTTTGATTCAAGTTTGGCTGATGTTTTTGAAGTATCATTCTGATTCAGGCGATTTGCCCGATATGTTTAGCAAGCCAGAGATTAATCAGGGTTGTGGCTGTGATTCCTGCGGTGATGTTAATGCTAGGTCTCAGGCGATTTACTACGCTTTGATGGGAGTTTTGCACCAGTATGGTCTTGATGAGTTGCTTCGAGAATTTAATGATACTCGGCAAAATGAGGAGATATTTGGCGATGCTGAGCCAGCGACTTCTGCGAGATCGGAATTGGATGGTGGTGGGCCGGTGACGGATGCTGAGTTTGAGTCGAGTATCGTGTTTTCTGATTTAACTGATAGCGATGATCATAGTCCGCCTAAGGATGGCGAGACTCCGCTTGGTGGTGGTATGAAGTGAATATGATTAAGCGGGCTTAGCGGCTCGCTTTTTATTTTTCAAATATTTTTTGCTTTTCCACAGGTTTTCTATTTTGTGAGTGAGGTCATCATGTTACAATTATTGAAAAGGTCGTTTTTAGTTATTTTTGATTATGAATTCAAAGAAATTTTTAACAGTAGCTGGTGTGGTGTTGGTCGTGGTGGGTGTTTTAGGTTTTCTCGGGCCTATCGGACCGGACGCTGCCTCTAGCTGGTTTGGTTCTTCTTGG
>JAHFLM010000051.1 GCA_023244865.1 Candidatus Harrisonbacteria bacterium
AAAACTAGGGGTTTTGGAATCTGAATTCATGATTATTTAGTACTTATTAGTACTAATAGGATAGAAAAAATGAGGCAAAAGAGCAAGACGTTGGCCATGAGTCACGATACACATATCACAGAACATAATAATAAAAAAAAGACGGTCACCTGAGGCGACCGTCTGGAATTTGAAAACACCCAATGCACACCAATGAGGAAACGCTCTAAATCTTCTCAGAACGCCGACATCCTTGCCATTTTCGAGTAGAGCTAAGAAGAGCCTTCGTGACTCAACTACCGTATCGATCTACCTACATTACCTCCACTTCCTTGCCGTGCATCCTTGGAAAAACCTTGGGTGTTGCCCTGTTAAAGAACGTGAAATTTCATTGTACTCTTTGGGTATTATTTGTCAATACCAAACCCACAACCATCGTCTAAAAGAAAAAAAACACCCGGAAATGGGTGTTTTAAGAGGTTATGGCTTAACCACAATATCCTGAGTGCCGCGACGGACATCGAAACGACCCGTATCACCTTCATCAATATGGAGAGTTAAATTAATGGCCTTATGCCTAAAAATATTTCGCAAGCTTTGCCCCATCTTTTTGGCGATTTCTTGCAGAGTGGGATGAACCATGGAGGTTGAACGCAGCTCGGCTAAGTAAACCAGAGAAGGCAAATCACCAGTAACTCGACAAGGAACGCGAAAGCCCATAGGAATAAAGTACTGAAAATCAACTGGCTTGAGATCGTTATTCCGCGAAAAAGAACTGCTAGCATTTACAAAGTCTCTAATAAGAACTTCGGCTTCACTTCTTAACTCGGGTGAAAGATTGCTTAAATACCAAGGGTGAAAACCATAATCTAAACTCAGAAGCGGCATTTGCTGATAAACTGCGCGGTGTCTCTGAATATCTCTAAAAGAACCAAAATCTAAAAGAAAATTGAAGCTCGCTTGGCCAGTTTCACCAATGATTTTAGGTAATTCTGTTTTAGGGGGTCTTGTGCCCAACTCTAGTGAGTACTGACTTCTAAGAATACTAAAGTCAAAACCAACTTTTCTTACAGAATAAGTATTGAGTTCATCAATGCCGGTGGTTAAAAAATTTCTACCCTGATTAGGATCTCTGGAAGGATCGAAATAGTAACCCCATTTCATCCAAGTATCGATATAGTGTTCCGTAGCCTCATAACGCTTAGCGGAAAAAGAATTAGGAAACGTGGCCAATAAAAGAGTTTCCATTGCATCAGCCACCGAACGGACCTCTGAAAGTGGGTGGTGACGCAAATAAAGAAGCTTATCTCTAGTCTGACGCAAGTCACCGTGCCAAGAAAGATTGGTAGTTGATCCTGCAGGTAAAAAACCTCTCAAGATGTCAAAGCATCTGGCCTTAATGGCTTTATTGTAAACTTTTTCGTCTTCACCTACTTCCTTGGGATAAACTTCGGATAAATATTTCTCAAGACGAGGCATAGCCCCAAGATAAAAGGCGCGCCAAGACTCTAAAACCGCTCTAGCTGATTCGTTATCAACTGGACAATAAAAGGGTTGCTTCGAAAAATCTAAATAACGCGTCGAGCCTTCTTGGCCTGAATAAAGCATCCAATCTTGAACAGCTTTAGCAACAAGCATTGAGACATTTTCAAGACAGAGAGTAATAGTGCCGCAATCACCAATCGAAGCGTGATTGTAACCAACATAAAAACTACTCATGAATTTACCAGAACCACTAACAGCTAATTTGGAAAGGTGATCAAAAATACTTCGGGGATCTCGAGAATACATTGCCTGAATCATTGCTAAATCTTCTGGGGTAATAAGAGCACCGGTATTAAGCAGTACGATTCTACCACCCGAATCAGAACAATTGGTTGGATGCTGTAAAGATGAAAGATCTCTTTTCAAGATGGAACTCCTATTCGGAAATTGTGATTTGGAATTTTAAAATAACTGGCTAGATTTTAGCAGTTTTAAAAAGATGTTAAAGGATTGCTATTTTTTTATTTAATAAGTTTTTTGAAGTCTGACTCTGAGAGAATTTTGACGCCTAGCTCTTTGGCTTTATCATATTTGGAACCGGGGGCGGCGCCGGCTAGTAAGTAGTTAGTTTTTTTAGAAACGGATTCATTAATCTCACCGCCGAAACTTCTAATGATTTCTTTGATGCCATCCCTCGAATAAGTTTCTAGGGAACCGGTCACAACAAATGCAAGGCCTTTCAATTTATTAGATTGGCCAGCAACAGACTGAAATCGCACACCTACTTCATCGAACTTTTTTAATAAGTTGAGATTAGCTTTATTTTTGAACCAACTAAAAATGCTCGCGCCAACGATTGGCCCCACGTCTTCAATCTCTTCCAAGTTTTCGTGAGTGAGATCAGCGAAGGCGGTAACTAGGTCGGCTGGTCGACTCAAATTATGATTTTTTAAATGAAGGTAATTAGCTAAAAGATTAGCGGTTTCTTCACCAACGTGAATGATGCCTAAACTATAGATGAAGCGACGTAAGGTGATGCGTTTTTTCTTTTCTACTTCGGCAATGATATTTACAGCGGACTTTTCGCCAAATCTTTCTAAAACCTCGATATCGCCTTTTTTGAGAGCAAAAATATCAGAGGCATCTTTAATTAAACCTTCGTCGAGAAAGCGGTCGATGATCTTACCACCCAAACCCTCCATGTTAAAAGCGCCCCGTGAAACAAAATGGTAAAGTCCCTCACGAAGTCTGGCGCCACAATTGTCGTTAGAGCACCGATAGTAAACATTTTCTTTAATTACAGGCGAGCCATCTACTGGGCACTTGGTGGGCATTTTAAAAGTTTTTTCACGGCCGGTGCGAAGCTCGGTTAAGACGCGATTGACTTGAGGAATCACGTCGCCCGCCCTTGAAACTACAACTGTGTCGCCAATTTTTACACCCAATCTTTCTATTTCATCGTAATTATGAAGAGTGGCGTGAGTGATCGTGATACCGGCAAGCTCAACGGCTTTTAAAATAGCTACTGGGGTTAAAGTGCCAGTACGCCCGACATAAACCTTAATATCTTCAATAATCGTAGTCGCCTCCCTAGGAGAAAACTTATAAGCGATCGCGGCACGAGGCGCCTTGCCAGCCACCCCGCCATTTAGAAAAATCTGATTGGAGTTATGGATCACAACCAAGCCGTCGATTTCATACGGCAATGATTCGCGGTGCTTGTCCCAATATTCTCTTAATTTAAAAACTTCTTTGAGACTAGAAACTCGCTTATTGTGAGTGTTGATTTTAAAACCCCAAGCATGGAGAATCTCGTGTTCGGTTTCGTGATTAACTTCACCATTATCGCCCACAATGTCGTATTCAAAAGAGTCTAGCTTGCGACTGCTCGTAATTTTCGGATCTAGCTGACGAATCGAACCAGCGGCTAGATTTCTAGGGTTGGCAAAAGTAGCCCTATCCTCTTTGGCTAACGCTTTGTTAATTCGTTCAAATTCTTTTTTAGTGAGAAAAACCTCACCCCGAACGGTAAGCTTTTTGGGGATGGGATATTTAGAGCCTTCTTTTAACTTGAGCGGAATGGCTTCGATGGTTTTAATATTTTGAGTAACGTCTTCACCAATATAGCCATCACCACGAGTGCTCGCCTGAACAAAAATACCATTTTCGTAAATTAATTCGATGGCTAAGCCGTCGATTTTCAACTCACAATAAAATTCTGGCTTAACTTTTACTTTTAAATAATTTTCTAAGCGACTAAACCAGGCCTCCATGTCAGCTTCTGAAAAAGCGTCATTAAAAGAAAGCATGCGCTCTTCGTGAGTTACTTTTTGAAATTCTTTCAGCGGCTCGCCGCCCACTCTTTGGGTGGGAGAATCGGGGGTTTGAAATTCTGGATGAGTTAACTCGAGATCGAAGAGTTCTTTTTTTAAAGAGTCTAGAGCTTCGTCGGTCAATTCATTTTTATCTAAGACGTGATAAGAATAACGATAATGGTCAATCGCTTGCTTGAGATGATCGATACGGCTTTTAGCCTCGGTTTTAGATTTTTTAGGTAGTTTATCCACAGGTATATATGCCGAAATTATAACAAAAAAACGATAAAAAAACAGCCACGGACCAACGGGGTCACGTGGCTGATTTGGAGAATGGTCTCGACGACTTAATTGAAGCCGTTACCATCATCTCTACCTTCATGCTCTTCAAAGAAACGGACTGTGTTGGCCGAATCTTCCATGGGATGGCGGGTGCGGCTGGAGTTTTTCCGCAAGCAGGCAAAATCTGCTTCACCGGGAGCGCCGAGCATGCTTTCGCGATCACCTCTTCTCGCTACAGGAAACTGATGTTCGCTTAATCTGGCTCTTTTCATGATCTTCCATGCCTTGTAAAAGAGGAATTTGGAAAACTGGAATTGTTCGAATTGCTAAGTGACGACTTCGAGTCGTTCGAGATCGCGAATGGTGCGATACTTGAACGTTTCCATGTCGCATTTGGCGGTGATGACGACTGTCAGACTGCGATTGTCGTCATGTTCCCAATCGCCACTCTGCCGGACAGCTTCGATGACCGCCTCAGTCATGATGTCGGTGGTAATCATCCCAGTCTGCAAAAAGACCTTGAGATAGATCAGCGAGCCAGTGGCTTGCGGATCATAGGTCAACCGCAGTTTCGTTCCCGGCTTGGCCTGATCGGCCACCGCGATCATTTCTTCTCGAGTCATTTTCTGAGCCTGCATCATCGGTTCCTTTTGATTTTATGACAAATTGCTGCTCTAGCTCTAAGCAACATGCTTTAGCTAACTCTATTAATTATACCATAATTAATAGAGTTATGTCAATTAGTAATAAAAGGCTGGTTTTATGGGGTTTTTTTGGTTTATTTTTAAATATTGAGTAGATTCCACGCCTCAATTCCGAATTGATTCTTTGGGGAATCAAACGGAATTGGGCTCTGAATGACAGTATAAAAAATTAAATTAACTCGAAATAAAAAGCTTTTTATCTAACTAATTCGAAGGTTAGTTCTTCGGATCGGTTGGCACGGCGGCCACAGCCGGTGCCATAAAGGGTGATGCTGCCGCTGCAGCCAACAGAGCGGAATTTCATGGCTTCGTCGGTGCCTTCGAAGGTAGTAATAAAGTTGGCGCGGTCAAAAGAAGGTTTGGGATAGGTGGGAATTTTAAATTTAGTAAATAGAGCATATTCCAAACCACTATCGGCGGCAAAGACGGCTTCGGTGGAATCGGTGACTAAGTTGGCTTGCTTGAGTTGATTGAGCATTAATAGGCCGCCGATGGATGAGGCACCCAAAACTACGCCGCCTAAAATTAAGACCGTGAGGAGCATGACTTGGCCGGCCCGAGCTTCTTCACGGATTAGATTCCTGCCTCCGCAGGAATGACAAGGTGGGAGGTGAGAATGACATGGGGTGATGTTTGGTAATGAAGACATGGTTTTTATGGTTTATGAATCTAGTTGGCGGCTGACGACTGTGGTTTGGAGGTCGGTGACGGAATCTTTAAAAGTTTTATCGATTGCTTTGACGCCCAATCTAATATTAACTCTGGTGGCTTCTGAGTCCCCGGCGTTTTGGCCTCGTAATTCAAAAATTAAATAATCGACTATAACATTTCTAGCAGTTAATCGTTCGCCATTCCGCTCAACGAATTGACCATCGGGATCAAATTTATAAACTACTCGACCGACACCTTTCTCGGTAAAGCTTAGTGAATTACGATCGTCTGAAAGAGAAAACTGAGAGCTAAAACGAATCTCTCGAGCCATCTGCTCTAAGGTCAA
>JAHFLM010000052.1:0-3353 GCA_023244865.1 Candidatus Harrisonbacteria bacterium
CCTATGGCGACGACATTATTATTATCAATGAGGTTGGCGTTGATCAGTCTTTATATTTTAAACAACTCTATGCCGTGGAAAGTATGTTAGGTTGGTTTAGTGGAGGCCAAAGGGTGCATGTGTCACATGGCTATTTCCGTTTTCAAGATGGCAAAATGTCCACTAGAAAGGGGAATGTAGTGTGGCTCGAAGAAGTGCTGGACGAAGCGGTTAACCGAGCGCGTCTTATTAACGAAGCCTCTGCCGAAATTGTTGGTATCGGCGCCATTAAGTTCAACGACCTCAAACGTAGTGCTATTCAAGATATTATTTTTAATTGGGAAGACATTCTAAATTTGAAAGGGGATTCCGGCCCGTATTTGCAATATTCCATTGTTCGAGGCAAGTCTATTTTAAATAAAGCTGCCGAAGTTGACCTTAAGCCAAGAGCCGATTTCACTTATCCAGCCGATCATAATTTAATCGAGGCTAAAAACTTAGAAAGACTTTTGCCTTGTTTTAAAGACATCGTCCTCCGCTCCCAAAAAGAATTTTCCCCTCACTTTCTCGCCACCTATTTATTAGAGCTGGCTGGCGCTTTTAATAATTTTTATGCTCATCACCAAATTTTAAAAGCCGACGAGGCTCACAGGCAATATTTATTAAATCTCACCTCTGCCACGGTTTTAGTTTTAGAATCCGGCCTAAATCTTCTTGGTATTTCAGTGCCAGAGGCCATGTAATTTACAGAGTGCGTTGATCATCCTATACTCAACTTAGCTGTTTTACATCTTTTGAAAGGAGCTAGCCGTGGCTAGATATCTCAAGCTCGTTATTTTTCTCACTTTAATTTTATTTTCAGCTTCGTTTAATCAAGTGTTTGCGCAAGCTGATCCGCCGGCCGCCAATCCAGAAGTTAAAGCAAAGCTCAACCCTGAATTCGAAGTCAAAAATAAATACATTATTCGGTACAGCCAGAACAGTCAGTATTTTATTTATGTAACCGCAACCAAAGAAAGTCACCCTATCGCGAGTTATATGCTTTATCAGAATGACACTGGTGCAAAGCGCCTCGCCCTCTATTCCAAACTTGGCTTTCGCTTCGAAAATATTCCCATGGATAATAATTATTTTTATAACGAAAGCATCCATATTTTTCTTTTAGCCGAAGACCGTTTGCCTAAAACCAAGGCTTGTCTCGAAAAACACGAGTTTAAGACCAGGCCAATCAAGGATTTGGTTTTACGTTTTCCTGACCACCCTATTATGAGCGAACATGGCTATACATATTTCAAAGTGCTGAAATGTAAAGTTGAGAATAATTGCGAAAAAGAAAAGAAAAAAGCCAAGCCGGTTTATGAAGAGGTTAGTGTGGTCGGTGTTCATTTTGAGGGCACGAACACTTGTGTTGTCACAGCTTCCTGGGGTTTTTACCCCGATGAATGGGTCACTTCTCATGAATTTATTCACTATTGCGGCTACGGCGAGGACTATCATGGCAAACCTGTTTTTGACTGCTCTCATTTCTAATAAAAGCCACTTCGGAGGGAGGTGGCTTTTTTCATTGATTTTATGAGGGCTTTGTATTAGGATACGCGAAGTGTTCCTTGACAAGTTATTTGACCCCGATCCCAGTTTTTTCCTCTTTTGAAAGGAGTCCGCCCATGAAGCGACTCACCCAGTGTCTATTGGCGCTATTTTTCTTAGTGCCGGCCAGTCTTTTTGCAGCCGAAGAATTACCATTTTATTTCCCAGAAGGCGTGGTTGTCGAGAGAGAAAATGCTGCCAAGCAATATGGCGAGTATTTGAATTATGCTGCCGCGACTAACAAGAAGTTTCAAGAAAACCGTGGTCAAAGATTTTTGGATTTTCGTTCGATTAAGGTGGATACGGATCTCGAAAGTACGAGTAAGCTTGGCAACAAGCCAGTGAAAATGGTTTTAGTGCTAGACAACTTCATTCGTCTCGAAGACGATGAAATTCGAGTCACCTTTTTTGGTGAACAGCGAATCATTTCGAATAAGCAACTGAAGGTTGTGATCGCCGATCTCATCGCGATGACCGATCAAGCCGCGACGCTTAACTTTGAGTATTACGCCAAGCTCGACGAGCTGCGTGTTGTTGCTCGAGCTAAAGCGCTCGGCCTCAGTGTTGATGAATTCAAAAAGTGTTTGGATGAAAAGGTGGACGGTTCTGACATTACCTACCGCGAGCTCAACTCCATCCCAACACCACTTCGGAAATCCGACTTTGTGCCGCGCGAACTTCACCTAGGCTTGATGCCTGAGGCGGAAGGTGTGCTCGGTGTGACGTGGCTGAATAGTGGTTTGATCTATTACAATCCTCAGGCCCGAGTCCTTGATTATTTGATGGGCGGTCCTCGCGTGCTTCAGCACGAGATGATCCACGTTAATTCCAAGTTCCAGCGCTACCCGGAAGCAAATGCTTTTGATCCGGAACTGTTAGCGATGGTGCCAGATGGTTTGTACGGTAACGATCACATGAGTCTTTTCTTTCACGGTTACTTTCATGAATTACGCGCGATTACCCGAGCCTACTTCGGCTTCGACTACACGACTGCGCGTAACCGCTTTGTGAAATTCGATGCCTTGGGCAATATTCACATTGACGAAAAAGAATACAACGCTTATTGCAAGCAGGTTGGCGAGATTCGAGACGAGATGTTTAGCTTCTTCCAAGGAGTTGTTATTCCCGAATTTTACTCTCGGCCTGAATGGTTTTTTGCTTACAACAAGAAGATGGAAAATAAGAGCGCCTACGTTTGGCTGCTGATGCGCATGCATTATCGCCCGGCGATTTTGGAAGGTTCTGCAAAGACCGCCATTTGGCTCGAAGCTCATAAGTCTGAAATTCAGCAGATGCACAAAGACGCTTTCAAAAAGAGCGGCGACGGGAAAAATACCGGCTTTGATTTTGACGGCATGGCTTTCTTGAAAGATCGTTACGAAGCGACTTTTACAGAGGCCGAACGAGAAGCTTTTGAGGTTTATGTGGATAATCATCCTGAGGAAATCGAAAAATTAGCGGAAAGCTACAAGAGTGGTAACTTTGCTGAAATCATCAATTTCGTTGGTAGGGTTAAGTCTCAGAAAGGAGGCCGGCCATGAAACGGTCAACCCCAGTTTTCCTGTTAGCGTTGCTGTTGTTCTTTAGTGGTTGCGCGCCTTCTTACAATCGTGAGTTTCGCAAGGCCGCTAAGGCGAAAGGTTGGACGGAAGAACAGTCAGAAGCGGCTCTCGCCGAATCTTACTCTTACTTCCTGACTGAAAAAGATGCAAAATTGGAAATCAATTACGCCGTTTTACCGAAAAAGCAGGTGCGCGAAGAACTCGATAAGATGCTAAAGTCTTTTG
>JAHFLM010000052.1:3363-4993 GCA_023244865.1 Candidatus Harrisonbacteria bacterium
TAAGTTTTCAAGAACCCGAAGCGGTGAAATATGTAGACTTCTTTGGTTTACGAGAAGTTTTAACTCAAGAAGAAAAACGTTTGAAGTTAGTGCATTCGCGTTTATTAGCCGCCGAGCTTCAAGATAAGTTCCGCGATTTGATGGGTGAGACGAGTAGTATGCCGCATGACGCTGCTCACGGTTTCGGTGAACATGGTACAGATGCCGATGGCTATGACTATGAAGCTGATCCACGTGAAAGAAGTTATGGTGGTTATCAGTCTGGTGGTAGTAATCAATCTGAAGAAGAGAAGAAGTTGCGAAACGGCTTTTCTTTCCGGATGTTTTTACCCAAAGATGTGAGCGAGCTCTTCAAGTTTTCAGTTGACCGCATCGAGACCGCTAAAGAACGCGGTCTCCTGAAGTTGATTGAAGAAAGTGGCGTCTTCATGGATCGTAAGTACGACAAGAAGAAGCAAGACTTAGGTTCGCCAGATGATCGGAATAAGTTTGTTTGGCAAAGTCGTTCTATCGCTTTAAGGATTCATTTTTACAAAGTGATCGATGTCGAGAAGCCAGAAAACAATCAGCCGGACTATGTCGAGGCCTATCGTGTGACCGACCTCAAGGAGGGGAAGCAGGAGGCTAAGCCTTGTGTGCGAGCTTTCGCAAAGAGCGGGGTTTTCGTAGTGCTGATCGACAAGGATGCCGAAGGTGAGCAGGGTTATGGCCTACCGGACGAAGTGTTGGAGCTTTCGGGCTTTAGCACGAGTAACGAGGTTTTTAGCTCGCGCCAACTTTGGAATATGGTTTTCAAGGAAAAAGAAGAAGTAAATCGCACTCGACCGAAACAGAAACAGGTTTTCGTTGAGATCGCGAAACTCGGTCAAGAAATCAATGTTTGGGAAGATGCCAAAGATGAAAAAGGTTGGCTCGTTCCATTCAAGTATCGCAATTCGAGTGGTAGCAATTACAACGTGAAGTTGAAATTCAAAGAACGTAAGGGTAACAACCCAGACGAATTGAAATATAGACGCATTGAAGCTTTTGCTAAAGAGTACACAGCAGGCAGTAAGCATGAGCCAGCCGCTGGAGCCGCGGTGGAATACTTCCAACCCAAAGCTCCTTACGATGGCGAATTTCTTAAAGCCGAAGTGCTCCACGCACAAGATACCAAGAAGCTTGAGTTCAGTTACAAAAATGGTAAACAAGAAACCGTCGTCTTAGTGCCAGACACGAGCGAGCTTATCGAAGCCGAGCCATACGCAATCGAATACACCGAAGGTGAAATCCGGTGGCATCTCGAAAAACGCGATGGCAGCAAGGTCTACAATAAGCGCAAGCAAGTGAGTAATGTCAAAGGTAAGACCGGTTCTTATACCGATTAGTTAATTAAAATAAAAAAGACCGCCCAATTGAGGCGGTCTTTCTTTTTTGATAATAATCAGGCATACTCCGAGTAGTTTCCTAGTACTTTTAAAAGGGGACAATCGTGGCCGTTAGAGCTTGCACCGAAACTGAATGTGAAGGCGGCCAGTTAACTTATAGACTGGCCAAAAGATTCAAATATAATTTTCCTGATAATATTTTCTCAGTCATCGTAAGAAATTGCGAAGTTGATTTTTGTAATAAGTGTTCTTATCGGCACCTT
>JAHFLM010000005.1 GCA_023244865.1 Candidatus Harrisonbacteria bacterium
CGAAGTGACCCCTGATGGTTTTCATTTTTCTCGTGGCTACAAATTATTTGGTAAGAGAACCTACACTAAAGATTTTGCGAGTGGTCGCGAACTAATTGAAATTCGTGATGGTTTTGGTAATCAGACTCAAATCGAGTTCGATAGTCAAAATAATCTCGTTTCGAGTGTTTTCAAATTCAAAAAGTTTTTGCTTTTGAGACAATCAGATAACTCTATTACGTTCTCAAAAAGACTGACTCATAAAACCGTGCCTTTCAAAGTTTACGAAGCGGAATTTTCTGCTGCGCACAAACTGAGAGATGCGATTCGAGAATCTTTTATTCCAAGGATCGGAAAGGAGCCAGCTCCGATTATGCCCAAACCAAAATTCGATCTTCCAAGTGACTTCAATGATTCTAATATTCCTTATTTAGACGATGGCTTCGAACATGAGGCACCTCCTCCACCAGATTCTGGTGTGGTGCCGCCGAATCCAGAAAAAATTAACTAAACCGCGGGTTTCATCCCTCGGTTTTTAATTTCTTATGCTTTTTATTAATGTCGTTCAGAGTCCAATTCCGTTCGATTTCTTATTTTTATAAGAATCGATTCGGAATTGAGACGTGGAATCTACTCGTAGTGAGCTTGTCGAATCTGTTCAATATATAAAAATAAAAAAATCACCGCCAAGCGCGTAGCTTGTAGCGGTGAAATTGTCGTAAGTGTTGCAATCCGATCTCGTTCTCAAACGACGACGCGCTCGGGAATCGTTCGGTTGTATCCATCGTTTAGCTGGTGGCTCTGCTGATCACCTCTAGTACTTTCGATAAAACTTTGGAAGGCTGCTGCTTCGTTTGGCGGAGAATCTTGGTTGCCTGGCCAAGTATGTTCTTGGTTGCTAGGCCCTATCGCTAGCACGGTGGAACCCCCGCGTCTTCCAAAGTCGTGCAAGATGACCGTGCCATTGGCATTATCGACAACCCCTCCCATTGCAGATTTCACTGCCAGCGCATTACTTGCAACTCCAAGGTCGTGGCCGTTCGCCTGGCGAGCTTCTGCAAGCTCCTCAGCGTACACGCCAGCCTCCCTGATGTAGTTGAGGGCCTTTCCCTTGTAGATGTTCCCCCTCACATAGAGAAAGATGATGAGCGCCACAACATAGAAGGCGAGAATTGCCAAACACCCAACAGCAAACTGGGAAAGATGAAGTACGTACATGACCAGTTCCTTTTCAAAAGCGTTCAAGGTTCAAACTTGGCAAGCGACACGCCCACCCTTAGCTACTTATATATGATACCATATAGTATCATTAAAAGTCAAGTTTTAGTTAAAAAGATCCCGTCATCCCGAAATTTGTTCGGGATCTTCCATGGGATTAGACCTCAATCAATAATGTATTTGCCCTAGTAAAAATAATTTCTATTAAAATTAAAACGAGTAACCCCAGCGAAGATCCTGAAATAAATTCAGGACGACAATCTTTTTGAAATTAAAAATAAAAAAATCCCGACTTCGGCTCGCTAGCCTTAGTCGGGAAATTGTCCCAGATGGGAGTCGGTCACAGATAATTTTCTGCTGAAAATTTCCGCGACCCCGCCTCAGCACCGCCGTACTTCCGGCTTTCTCCTCCCTTCCTAAAAAAATAACCAGTTTGAAGCAAGTTGCCTCAAACTGGTCAATGTCCCAGATGGGAGTCGAACCCACACGCTCCTTTCGGAACCCCGGATTTTAAGTCCGGTGCGTCTGCCATTCCGCCACTGGGACTAGGACTACTACTCTGAGCTCAGCTTGGAAATAAATTCGGCGATTTCAGCTTCTCCGTACTCCTCAACACAATGTTCTTCTATCGCCAAAATCGCAGCCGCTCTCAGTTTAGCTAGGCAAACTGATATTTCTATTGGCATTGTCTTGGCCAAAAGAAGTTCCTCTGTGAGGCGTTTACACTCAGCTCTGAGTTGCTGGATTTCCTCGTCCTTCTCCATGACAGCCCGTCTTTGATCGATAGAGATCCTGGAGAATTGATCACGTTCCTTTTCAAGAACCCCCATTGTCCAAAGTCGAGCTTGCGACTCCGCCGAAGTGTTGATGAGCTTGGACTTGAGTTCTGAAACTCGCACCAGGAGGCAGACTGCCAAGGTGGCGGAGATCAAGAAAGCGATTCCAAACAAGTAAGTAGCGATCGGATACATGTCAGGTTCCTTTGCAAAGAGAGTTTTTCTAACCAAATCCTAGTTTTTCGAGTCAACGTGACTCGTTTGTGTTCTATTTATATTATACCATAAAAATCTATACAAAGTCAATATAAACCAAGTAAGGCCATAAAACCTAAAAAAATCTGTCATTCCCGTGAAAACGGGAATCTACTTAGTTAGAACTCCTGAGCTTCACGAAGACTCCCGTTTTCACGGGAATGACATAGGTGGCGTTAAATTGCCCAAACCTCAATTTTAAGCTATGATTCTGTCTATATCTGTAATATCGCTAAGATTCTACGGCTAAATTTTATAGTTAATTATTTTTTTATGATTAAAAAACTACTCAACATTGTCTTTAATACTCAAAAAGGCCTAGATAAAAAAATCTCCCAAATCAACGGTCTTGAATCTCAGGTTTCCGCTCTCTCTAACGAAGGCTTGAGAGAAAGGAGTTTGGAACTTAAAGCCGAACTCGTCAGTAGCAAAACTCTCGATGAGATTTTACCAGAAGCCTTTGCTTTGGTGCGCGAAACTTCTAAAAGGCTCTTAAAGCAGCGTCATTTCGACGTTCAGTTGAAAGGCGGTATCGCACTTCATAGCGGTAAGATCGCCGAGATGATGACTGGTGAAGGCAAAACTTTAGCCGCTACCGCCCCTGTTTATTTAAACGCCCTCGCGGGCAAAGGTGTGCATGTCATCACCGTTAACGACTATTTGGCGAAAAGAGACATGGTGTGGATGGGTCAGATTTATCATTTTCTAGGGTTGTCTGTCGCTTGTTTAATTCACGATCAAGCTTATGTCTACGATCCCACTTGGAAAGTAGCCGAAAACAATCTAGAAAAAGATGCTGAGCGTGATTTAATGGGTAGCTTCATGATCCAGGAAGATTATCTGCGCCCCGTCACTCGTCGCGAAGCTTATCTCGCCGATATCACTTACGGTACTAATCACGAATTTGGTTTTGATTATTTAAGGGACAACTTGGTGGCTAAGCTCGAGCAGCAAGTACAGCGTGGTCAAAATTTTGCGATCATCGACGAAGTCGACAGTATTTTAATCGACGAAGCCCGCACCCCGCTCATTATTTCTGCGCCTGACGCCGAAAGTAGTAATAACTATAAAATTTTCACGAAGATTGTCGCTCAATTAGAAAAAGGCGCGCATTATGAAGTCGACGAAAAACTTCGCTCGGTGAACATTACTCAGGAGGGGATCGACGAGGTGGAAAAAGCCCTGGGTATCGAAAATTTTTATTCTCCAGAAAATCTTCGCCTATCACATTATCTCCAAGAATCTCTCAAGGCTCATGGTCTTTTCAAACTCGATAAGGATTACGTCGTGAAAAATGACGAGGTGATTATTGTCGATCAATTTACTGGCCGTATGTTGCCTGGTCGTCGCTATTCTGCCGGGCTTCATCAAGCCATCGAAGCCAAAGAGGGTGTCAAAATTCAAAACGAATCTCGTACTTATGCTTCGATCACGATTCAGAACTACTTTAGACTTTATAAAAAGATTGCTGGTATGACTGGCACCGCTCAAACTTCCGCCGAAGAATTCGACAAGGTTTATAAGCTCGAAGTGGTCAGTATTCCGACCAATCACAAATTAATCAGGAAAGATCAGGTAGATTTAATTTATAAAAATAAACTCGCGAAATATAAGGCGATTATTGAGGATGTTAAAGAGAGAAATAAAGCTGGTCAGCCGATTTTGATTGGTACGGTTTCGATTTCTAACAATGAAGAGCTTTCTCAAATGCTTTCTCTAGCTGGTATCAAGCACGAGGTTTTAAACGCTAAAAATCACGAACGAGAGGGTATGATCATCGCTCAAGCTGGCAGATTCGGTGGTGTAACAGTTGCGACCAACATGGCCGGCCGTGGCGTGGACATTATTTTAGGTGGTAATCCGGTAAATGGTGAAGAGGCTAAAAAAGTAAAAGATCTTGGTGGTTTGTATGTGGTGGCGACAGAGCGTCACGAAGCGCGTCGCATCGACAATCAGCTCCGTGGTCGCGCCGGCCGTTGGGGTGATCCGGGACTTTCTCAATTCTATCTCTCTCTCGACGACGATATTTTGCGTATTTTTGGTGGCGATCGTTTGAAGAGTATGATGACGACCCTCGATATTCCCGAAGACATGCCGATCGCCTCTTCTTTAGTTGGTCGCGCCGTCTCCCAAGCTCAATCTAAAATCGAAGGCCTAAACTTCGACGCCCGCAAACATCTTTTAGATTACGATGACGTGATCAACAAGCAAAGATTAGCGATTTACAGAAAGCGCCAAGAAATGCTCGAGACCAAAGTTCACCCACAACTTTTATCCGTCCTAGATCTATTCTGGATGAGTCAGTTAGAAAACATCGAAGCATTAATGGAGTCCGTCCGTTTGCGCGCCTACGGTCAGCATGATCCTTTAATAGAATTCCGTCGTGAAGCCCATATTTTATACACCAACATGCTTCGCGCTTTTGACGATTGGTATAACGAACACAAAGACCAAATCAAGGCTTGGGAAGCCGAAAAAGAAAATAAATTATCTGTCAGCGCTTCTAGCGACACTTTAAGAAGCGGCCACTACGAAATCCCCATGGGCGTCGATCTTTCAAAGATCGAGCGCAACGACCCCTGCCCCTGCGGCTCCGGCAAAAAATTCAAAAAGTGCCACGGCTTAAATATTTAAATTAAAATGATTGTCGTCCTGAATTTAGTTCAGGATCTTCAATGGGTGTTATTCTAAAATGAAACTCCTTAGCTTCATACTAAATCTCCCTTGGATATTAATCGGTTTATTTTTCTCTTTAATTTCTCTACCCATCGAAGTATCCTTTATAAAAAATTCTTACGCCATTGTCTTGAGAGTTAAGAGTTTCTGGTGGGCATTTGGTTACCTAAAAAATGTCAGAGCTATGGCTATTGGTCATGTAGTGATACTTGGACCAAATATCGAAGTTGGTGATTTAGAGCATGAATTGATCCATGTCGAGCAATCTGAAAGACTCCCTTTAATTTTTCCCATTCTTTATTATTTAGAATTAATGAGAAATGGTTACGAAAAAAATAAATACGAAATAGAGGCTTACAATGGGGCTGATAATATGTATAATAAATAAAAATATGGAATCCAAAGAAGTAATTTATCCAAAGACAGGTCTTGCGGTAATGGTTATAAAAGATGGCAAGGTTTTATTAGGTAAACGCCAAGGTGCTCATGGAGCCGGAAATTATGCTTTTCCTGGCGGTAAATTAGAATGGGGAGAATCTTTCGCAGATTGCGCTAAAAGAGAAACTCTAGAGGAAGTCGGTATTGAAATTGATAACATCAGGTTTCTTCGCCTTTTAAATTTTAAGGCCTACGACAAGCATTTCGTAGATATTGGATTTTTAGCAGATTGGAAAAGCGGCGAGCCCCAAGTTATGGAACCCGAAAAATGTGATGGTTGGGCTTGGTACGATCTAAACAACTTACCAACCCCTCTTTTTAATGGCTGCGAAAGTTGCGTTGAAGCCTATAAAACCGGCAAGAACTACTTTGATATGTAATCCCTTCTGTTCTCGTTTTCTCCCCCTCCTTTACCGAGGAGGGGTTGGGGGAGGTGGACAGTAAAAATATGAAAGACTTAGAAAAGAAAATTTTAAAGCATCTCAAAGAAAGAAACTGGGACAATCTTAGGCCGGCTGATATGGCGAAATCCATAATGATCGAAGGGGCTGAATTATTAGAAAACTTTCAATGGGAAAATCTATCGTTAGAAGAGGTTAAGAAAAACAAAGCAAAGATGGGGGAGATTGAAAAAGAATTAGCCGATGTTTTGATCTGCGCTATTCAAATGGCGGTTCTTTTGAAGCTTGATGTAGAGAAAATCGTTTTAAGAAAGCTCAAAGCCGTAGCTTTAAAGTACCCCGCCGCTCTTATGAGAAAAAGAAAGGGGGAGCCGGGCACCGAAGAGGTTTATTGGAAAATCAAAAAAGCCTACCGTAGTAAGTCCTAAATTGACGCCAGTTAAAATTTTTCCTACCCTAATAAAAGCACTTTAACCCGAGGAGGTTCTAATGAAGATTTTCTTAATATCTCCAGTAGCTCGCATCGACGCTCTAACCGAAAGAATGTTGGCCGAATATGTAGGATTATTGGAAAGCATGGGTCATTCAGTGCATTGGCCCATGCGGGACACTAATCAAATTGATTCCACGGGCGGCTATAATATTTGTAAAGCTAATTTCGAGAGCATTTTGGAGGCCGACGCAGTTCACATTTGGTACGACGAGACTAGCGGTGGCTCAAAGTTTGATATGGGTGGCTTATTCATGCTCGTAGAATTACTTGGCATGGAAAAAGAAATTGTAATTGTAAACGAAAGTAGGGTAACCGACACCCCAGCTAAGAGCTTCTTCAAGGTTTTTCGTCACCTTATAGAAAAAAGAAAGTCTGCTTAAATATAAACAAAAACCGCCTTTCCGGCGGTTTTACATTTCATGTACTAAATATAAAAACCAAATCTTCCCGGTTTTAGCTGGGCTAAGAGCTTGTCTTCCTCGTCTGGTGGTTCTTTTTGAGTGGGATTAGACTGGGCTAAGGCTGGCTGATTTTCTCGGCAAGCTTTAGCCGTCTTAGTTACCGAAAAATCTTCTTCGCCATCCCTTAGTCTTTTTAGTAAAGCTGGCCTGTGTTTTTCTAAGGTATTTAGCATTTGAATGATTTCAATATTAGCAGCTACCTGAGTGTTCATGAGGGCTAGACCAACTTCATTATCAGTAAATTCTTCAATGCTAATCGCCATCAACCTAAATCTTTCAACCACAGTCAATTCGTCACTCATGAAAGGGCTCCTTCTTCGGTGCGCCGTATAATATAGGCCCCGTATGAATTCACGGGGTAAACTACGGCGACTATCCAGGACTCAAACAACCAAATAGAAAATAGCACAAATTTTTAGTAAAGTCAATTTTATCTTAAGTTACCCATTTGTTATATTAGCTATCATGGAAAACCAATATCTCCACGAAGTAGCTATTACCGGGATTATCATTAAGGATGGCAAATATCTTTTAATTAGACGGTCGCCTGACAGAAGGCGTTTTCCTAGCATGTGGGCAGTACCAGGAGGAAGATTGGAGACTAAGGATTATATAGATTTTCCTAAGGATACCGAAAATTTTTGGTACCGGGTTTTAGAAAGAACTCTCGAACGTGAAGTTTTAGAGGAGGTTGGCTTAAAGATTAAAAATATCCGTTATTTAACAAGTATTACCACTATTCATAAAGATAGTGTGCCATCCCTAATTATTTCCTGTATAGCTGACTACGATTCCGGCGAAGTTTCGTTAGACATGACCGAGTCTTCAGAGTTTGCTTGGGTTAGCCTAGCCGAAGCTAAAAACTACCAACTAATCGACGGTATCTACGACGAACTAGTCATGGCAGAAAATAAAACAAGTCAATAATTAAGTCATTCTAAAATGCTAAAAGATAAATTCAATCAAATTTACTCCGACCCAAACTTTACTCCTCGTGAAAAGCCCAGTGACGTGGTCACTAAAATAAATAAATACTTGAAAGGGGGTAGCGTTTTAGATCTTGGAGCAGGGGATGGGCGCAACTCGCTTTACTTAGCTAAGCAAGGTTTTTCAGTGACCGCTGTAGATTTTTCAGCTGTAGCAATGGCTAAATTAGAAAATTTAGCCGAAGAAAAGAATCTCAAAATTACTACCGTGGTTTCAGATGTTACAAGCCTAACTATTAAAGATAGCTACGAAGCAATTTTAGTTATTCAATTATTCCACAACCTTACCAAGCCCGAGGTTTTGAATCTTATAAAAAAGATTAAATCTCAAACCAAACAAGGTGGTTTGAATATCCTAGAATTCATAACTCCAGACAGTGATTTTTACGATGTTAACTGGGATTCCGGTCATTTTTACAGCTCCAAAGAAGAAATATTAGAGCTTTATTCTGGTTGGCAGCTTTTAGAAAGCGAAAATCGCAACTGGGAAGCGAGTCACAGTAAATTCAAAGACGGCCGCCCCATGTGGAACACCAGCGAAGCTTTAATTTTAAAGAAACCTCTTTGATCCTTTCTTCCCACCCCACAACACTTAATTTAAAAGCGAGCCGCCTTGGAAACATGACGGAGGAAAAATTTTCATGTTGTTCGTTTTCAATTAGAACAACATGAAAATTTTTCTGAGTCCGAAGGAAATTTTATCTGACCCCATAAAATTATCCTGTTTTCCAAAGCGGCTCGCTTTTAAATTAAACCAACCCAACTTATCCACACCCAAAACATTTCCTCTTTCACTCCCACTATTTTATACTATAAGGGTGAATTAATATTTCTCGTGTCGCGCGGGGAATTTAATTAAAGTTATATAAAAAAATATTTAAAAAAATAAAAAATTTAACACTATAAAAATCTTTATTTAATGCGGGAAGATTAACTAATTAGGTCGATCGCAACCTAAAGATTTTAAAAAAATGTTAAATCCATTAAAGAAGTTATAAGTATCAAATATGATCAAAAAAATCACTAAAAATTTCATCGGTCTAACAGTTTTAGTAGTTGCCTTAGTTGGCTTAACCTGCCAAAACGTAAATGCGTCATGGGCGTCTAACACTTCAAATGTAAATACAGTTAATACGAGTAATGTCGTTAAGGCTTCGGCTACCTTTGCTCCTATTGGCATTCAGGTTGTTAACACTGGCGCTGGAGCAGATACTCTCAACGATATCTCCCTAACCTTAACTGGCGCGAGCAGCTTCGATCCAACCACCGACATAGCTAGCTTGACTTCAGATAGCTCTACGAGCGGTGTGGGTGTCTACTTAGACAACACTCCAGTGGGTACCTTCGGTGCTGAAGATCAACCTTTCGCGATGAATCCAGGTCCTAGCTACATTGGCTCTGGCCCTTGGACTATCACTATTAGCCCTAACGCTAATATTCCTTCTGGCAACACTAAGAACTACTTAATTGTGCTCCGAACCGCTTCTGGTGCTACTAATGGCCATCAAGTTAGAGTCGGTTTGGCGAGTGTTACCTATGCCACCGCCGGCACAAAGACCAATTTAGCAGTCAGCGCTCCTAGTGATAGTACTTATATCACCATAGACACCACCGCTCCAACCGTTTCTTCAAGGGTGACTCAAGATATAGATGGTGATGGTTTAATCGACGCCATTAAAGTAACAGCAAGCGAATCTATTCTAGATTCCACCTTATTAGCTGCTAACTTCGCCGTTGCGGGTTACACAGTGGCCAGCGTTTCTGGTACCGCTAATAGCAGCACTGCTAATGACACTATTTTCTACCTTAACTTAACCGAAGGCGCCGGCACTTGCAGTAGCTCAGATTCCACTGGTTGTGATACCGATGCTTTACCAAACGTTACTTACACCGCCGGCACTCTTACCGATCATGCTGGCACATCTTTAGCTAACACCGGAGCTGTGGCTGCCACCGACGGCGCTTCTCCAATTGCTAAATATTCCAAATATAAAGACACCGACAATGATGGGCGAGTAGATCGAGTAGATGTAACCTTCTCTGAAAACATAGTAAGCGATGGTTATGATGCTGCCGACTACGCCGCTTCTACAGCTGGTACAATTAACCTAAGTACCGATTCCGCCGTAGCCACTTCTGGTGATGATCTACGTATTACCATCCTTGGTGATGCTGGCAAAACTGGCGGTGCCACCAATCCTCAAATTACCTACACAAGCAACTTCGTTAATACCTCAAGAGGTTTAAACGACTCTTCTAATAACGCTGTGGCTACCGTTACGATCGCCGCTTCTGACTCTGCTTCCCCAGTTATTAAAACCGTTACTATCGAAGACGCTAACTCCAACGGTTTAATTGATAAATTAACCTACACTTGGACAGAAAATGTAGATACAGACGACAGCGCTGCTCCAGTTTCAGCTGATGCGCCAACTACTCTCTTGCCAGATGGCCAAACCGCTACTTACGGCTCAGCTGCTTTCTCTGATCCAGCTGGTGCTTCTGCCGCTTTCGTAATTACTGGTGTTACTGGTCAAGTTACCAAAAACACCGCCGCTGGTTCCACGGCTATCTCTGGTGATCTATCAGCTAAGTGGGTAGATGGATCTGGTAACGCCGCTCATGTAACAGGGGCTACCGCTAACGAAACTATCACCGACTCCGCCGCTCCAGTTTATGTATCTTCTACTGGTAACGACACCCCAAGCTTAAATGCTACTGGTTACACTAATCGTTACAGAATAGTATTCTCAGAAAACTTATCAGATGTGGATTCGGGAGCTGTTTCTCATCCAAACTTCACCATGGTTAACGATACTAACAGTAATGCTGTAACTGTAGATGAAGGAGATATTTACTTAGGGGTAGGTGATCCACACACAGTTCAAATCGTTCTTAATCAAGCTGATGCAGATAACTACACTGGTGGAATGACATTTACTTATAATGCCAGTGCTTCTGGTAATAAGATTCAAGACGCTACCGGTAACCTAACCGCTACTTTTAGTCAGGCCTTAACAGATGACGTGAAGCCAGTTTTAAAGACTGCTCGAGCTAATAATGTTGGTGGCACAGCCGATGTTTTAGATGCTGCTAGTGATTGGGTAGAGTTCAAGTTTTCCGAAACCATGACTCTTCCAACTATCGTTAACTTAGAAGTCGCACTCTTATTTGCTAACGGCGCTACGGATTCTGATGCTACTGATACTCAAAACTTACACACCACAGGTGGTTCAGATAACACGGTTTCTCGAGTCACTAGTGTTTTTACTAATGATACTATTCGCGTTACTCATGACCAAGATGATAGCGCTAATCTTCTAACTCCAGATACAGACACTGTCCGCGTCACTGATGCTGGATTAACTGATACAGCCAGCTCTCCTAACGCTCCAACCGAAACTCCTTCAGCTGTCACAATTACTTTAGCTGACCTCACTGCTCCAACCTTCAGCACTCGTCAAACTCAAGATCTTGATCTTGATGGTAAGATCGACGCCATTAAGGTAACTATGAGCGAATCTATTCTAGATTCCACCTTAACCTTGGGAAACTTTGCAGTCGCTGGTTATACAGCTACTAGCGTTTCTGGCACAGCTAATGGCAGTAGTGCAAATGATACTATTTTCTACATCATCTTAACCGAAGGTGGTTCTGGAGATACTAGCGCCCTTCCAACTGTTACTTACACTCAGGGCACGATGACCGACGCAAGTGGTAACTTAACTGCCACTACAGGTGCTGTTGCCTCTACCGACAAAGCTACTCCAGTCGCTATGTCCGCAACTTACAAAGACACCAACACGGACGGTCAAGTAGATCGAGTAGATATTACATTCTCAGAAGTCCCAACTCTCAGCTCTTACAATGCTTCCGACTGGGCTGCTTCTACTGCTGGTACGATTAACTTAGGCGCTGAAAGTACTGCGGTTGTGAGTGGTAGTGATATCAGAGTCTCTATTACTGGTGATGCAAATAAAACTGGTGGAGCTACAGATCCTATAATTACTTACACTAATAACAGCAACCGCGTAACCGACGACGCCTCTAACCACACTGCTACCTTTACTGTTACCGCCACCGACGCCGCCGCTCCAATTTACGTTTCTTCTCAAACTTTAGATAACAACAACGATGGTACTGTAGATTTTGTGAAGGTGGTTTATTCCGAATCCGTTCTTGATTCTACAGTGGTCGCTGGTGATTATGCCGCTGGTGTAGCTGATACTACCGCTGGCAACTTAACCGAGAGCTTTACTTCAGGCACTCCTTCAAGCGGTAACGCTACCGATACTGCTAACGACGCTTCGATTTATGTTGGTGTTGTCTCAAGTGGTGAAACTTTAACCGCTAAGAAAACCGACTACACCCTAAAGATTCAGCAGACGGCCGCTATTACAGATGCCCTATCTAACTCTCTCGCTTCCTTCTCTAGTCAAACTTCCACCGATGCTGCCAAACCAATTATTAAGACTGTTACTATTGAAGATACTGATGGTGATGGTTTAGTTGATAAGGTAACTTATACTTGGTCTGAAAATATTGATACCGACGATAGTTCCGCTCCAGTCTCAGCCGACTTACCAACCACACTCTTACCAGACGGCTCTACCGCCACCTTCGGTTCCGCTACTATTTCTGATCCTGCTGGTTCCGCCACTACAGTTGTAGTTACTGGCGTAACCGGTCAATCAACTGTTAATACTGCTGCTTCTTCCACCGCTATCTCCGGTGATCTCTCTGCTAAGTGGGTAGATGGTGCTGCTAATGTTCCTCATGCGACAGGTGGTACTGGCAACGAAAGCATTACTGATAGCGCCAAACCAGTCTTCAAGACTTCTACTACATCCGACGCAAATGCTAATGGTACTGTAGACACAATCACTTTAGTTTACTCCGAAGCCGTGGCAATTACTGACGGTAGTGCTGGAGATGCATTTCCTGGTGTAGCTTTCGCTAACGGTTGCACAGCTGCTAATGCCAACTATGCCAGCTCTTCCACTACATCTTCCACTATTACAGTCACAGGCTGCACCGCTAACAGCACCTCTATTACAGCTAGTCCAACCTACACTTCGGCCAGCGGTCAAATTGATGACCTTGCTACTTCTGCAAACGAAATGGCTAACTCTGAAACCGTCACTGGTACAGATGGCGCCGGTCCAGTGATCTTAACGGCTAACGTAGATGATGCTGACTCTGATGGAGACTTGGATACTGCCAACTTCACTTACTCAGAAAGCCTAACTAACACCGCTGCCGCTGCTAATGGCTTTGATGTTACTTCTTCCAGTAATCATGGAACTTGTAACACTGAATCTGCCGACCCAGCCGTTTCCTCTTCTCTTGCCTTAACATTCGCTTGTAGCTCTAAGTCCACCGCCGTTGGCGATCTAAGCATTGTCTTCACGGCCAACTCTGGTGTGCAAGATTCTGCTGGTAATAATTCACCTACAAAGACTCTTACCTCAGCCTCTTCCCCAGCTATCACAGATATCGCTGCCCCAGTTGCTCTCTCAGCCACAGTTAGTAAGTCTGTTGTTACTGGCAACCTACAAAACGGAGCAGTAATCGACGTGATATTTTCCGAGCCGGTTACTCCAACTAGCGTCACTAACAGCAATTGGAAATTCTCTAGAAATGGCGTTGAAACTCTCGCAACTGGTAATTGGCCAGATGGCGCAACAATTGCGTATGCTCAGGGTTCTACTTCAAGCGCAGTAAAAATGACTTTATCAGCGATTACCACGAGTGGTGCTTGGGGTCCTTACACAGCTAAAGTAAACTTGGCCTCTAATAACACCTCCACTATCGTTGATGCTTCAAGTAATCAAGCAGATGTTGCTGCCTCAGATGTTAGTATCACAGGCGTTGTTGGCCCATCTCTTAATAGCACTCCTGTTGTGACGGTTGACTCAACCACCGCCACTATCGGTTGGACAACCGTTTCTAGTACTACTAGCAACAAAGTGAAATATGGCACTACTACCTCTGTTAGTTCAACTTCTACCTCGGGCACTCCAGGCGAAAGTAGTGCTACTCATAGTATTAGTCTTTCGAGTTTAACAGCTTCTACGCTATATTATTACCAAGTCTGTTTCACCGATACTTCTGAATACTGCACAACTATCGATCACTTCACTACCGGGGCCACAGTGACCTTGGCTGTCACTCAGATCGCTGCCACTAAGACAACCATGACAGCCGATGCTTCATATACTAACGGTGGTTCCTGGACATTCAATTTCACAGTTCCAACTTCAGAAACCAATCTTCAACTAAAGTTCGGCGATTGGGTGAGTGGTGCTAATACAATTGCCGTTGCAAGTAATATGAGAATTTACTCTGCTCAGTCTTCTAATGCTGCCTCAAGTGGTGCCGCCATTACTCTCTCGGCCGCTAATACTTACAGCACCGCTTTAGCCTTAACGAGTGATTTGGACAGCGCAACCGCTGGTAGGCAGGTGCAAGTTGTGGTAGATCTTAAGGTGCCGCTCAGTACAAGTGGTGGTTCATACTCCACTAATTACTCAGTGCAATCTTCTGGTGTATAATTTTAAGTTAACTGATTAAACTTCATGAAATTAAACTACAAAACTCAAAATATCTTTACGGGCATAGGTTTAGTCATTACCTCCATTGCTTTCGCCTCAACCATCACAGGAAGTATCTCGACTGGTTTGGGCGACAATGGGGGAGTCTTCGGCGTCGTTATAACTACTCCATCGGCTAGCTCTGCTGCGGGGACATATTCTTCTACTCAAAGCATTACCTTAACAGCTACTGGTAGTAATAGTATTCAATACACCATCGACGGCACTGATCCAACTTGTAGTACTGGCACCACTTATTCCACCGCAATCTCGATTTCTTCCACCACCACCCTCAAAGCCATTTCTTGTTATGCAAATAGTAATGCGTCTAGCGTGGCTAGTTATGCTTATGTTATTTCTTCCGGTAGTAGTGGAGGCGGCGGTGGAGGCGGTTTTGCTCCAAGCTCTAGTTCAACTACCGCAACAACCACCACTACAATCACTGATACTACTATCGACATTAATTCTTTAAGAGCGTTAGTTACTCAGTTGCAGGCTAGAATCGCTGCGATTATAGCCGGCAGGCAATCATCCAGTGCTAGTAATGGCGGTAGCGTTGTAGCTTCGTCTAGTGCGTCTAATTCTTTCAGTCTTACTAGTAGCTTTGGTAGCTCTACTAATAGCACGAGTTTTGCCAGTGGTTATGGTTCAGGCTTCATATTCGGTAATGACTTACAGCTAGGCTCAGTCGGAGAGGATGTTAAGAGACTTCAGGTTTACCTTAACAATCACGGCTTTAAAGTGGCTCTAACCGGTCCAGGTTCTCCTAATAATGAAACTACCAAGTTTGGTCTCGGCACTCAAAAAGCACTCAAGCTTTTCCAAAAGAGCGTTAATATTTCAGCCAGCGGCTTCTTCGGTCCCACTACCCGAGCCTACGTAAATTCTCATTAATAAAAATAAGACACGTACAAAACAAGGTGTGATTACACCTTGTTTTGTTAATAAAGATTGTGGCAATCTAAACTAAATAGATGCTCTATAACAAATTAGTCCGCGACAACATTCCAGAAATTATTAAAGCTAAAGGCGAAGCTGTATCTTTTCATATTGCGAGCGAAGAAGAGTTTATTTTCAAGCTCAAAGAAAAACTTTTAGAAGAGGCGAGTGAGTTTAATGAATCGAGCAGTATTGAAGAATTGGCCGATCTAATGGAAGTCATCGATGCCCTTGTCACTTTCTATAATTTTACACCCGAAGATTTAGCCAAAATAAAAGTCACCAAAAAATCCCAAAGAGGCGCTTTTAATAAAAGAATTATCCTCTACGAATCATAGGTAGGAGCCGTCATTGCGAGGGCTTGATTCCGAGAGTCAACCCGTGGCAATCTCTTATTATAAAGTTCATTCATCTTTAAATTTTTAAATATTGCTCATGTCCCTCCAAATCCTTAAAAAAGAAACCTTTCTTAAAATGCTCGAAAATAGCATTGGTTCAAAAATCTTCAATTCTCTTTTAGCTGTCGATGAAAACGGCGCAATAAAAGATATCTTAAACGACGCCGAATTTTCCTGCGCCTTTTTTGTGAGTAATATTTTAACTCTTTTCGAATTTCTTCCCCGCCCAAGAGCCACCGTTAAATCCCTGCGCGAAGAATTACTAACCAAAAATAATCTTACCGTTATTCCAGAAATCGCATCAATCGAACCGGGCGACATCATTTTCTGGGAAAATAAAAAACACGAAGATGGCACCGAAACCGAGCATGTCGGCTTTGCTTTAAATAATTCCGAAGCCGTCTCCACAAGCTTCAAAGAGCGTTGCGTCGCCCGCCACGACATCACCTACGGTAAGTCTGAATCCGGCACCCCTAACCGCCCCATCACCCTAATCATCCGCCCCACCTTCCAGTCAATCTAATCACCCCACTATTAATTTAAAAGAGAACCACCTAACTTATGCACATGTGCGTAAGTTTAATTTTATCGCTATAATTAAAAGATAAATAAACTTATGTCTCCACGTCCAAAAAAGCATCACAGAGCGCACAATCTTTCTATATTACTTCTAGCTGCCGTAGCTCTTCTTATCGTCGCCTTTTTCGCCTTCAATCAATCTAACATCCGCTCTCAGGCTTCTGAAGTCGCCTTTGACTACAGTCATTATAACGAAATTTGGAATGGCCCTAGTTGTAGTAATTCTTCGGCTACAGGTGATAGGTGTATTTTATATGGCTCGGTAGCTGGTAGTTGTCAGCAAAATTATACTCCAAGCTGCGGATCTCCTTCTGGTAGCGAGCCAGGTGCCGGTATTCCATGGCAGACAGCTCATGCCAAATGTAGTGTGAGCATAACAAATCAGTCCCAATGCGATATTTCTAGTGGTTGTGAGTGGAATAGCGCGGGCAATCATTGTCAACTTCCTAGCTGTGGTCAATTTGCATCTCAAGGGAAAGCTGTTTGTGATGGTAAAAGAGTAAATATAGGAACTTCAAGTTCGCCGTCCCTCACCCCTCTTTGTTTCTTCAAGAAAAGTTACACCAGCGGCTATCACTGTGAATACAATAAGGATGCCCAACCTAAGAATTGTGGAGATGCTCAAAGTTTTGGAGTAAATTTCTGCAATAACTTTTATTCTCAATCAGAAGGCTCTTGTTATGCAGATATAATATATCCAACTCCAAATTGTGGCCCTAATGCTGCTGGTGACCCAGATTGTTATATGAATATTATGAGAGATATAAAATTCTCGTGTGTTTCTAGATGCTCTTCTTATAAAACAAGTGATACTTGCACAGGACTTTGTGTCTGGTCAGACACTTCTGGCCCAGCAGCTGGCAGTCCTTCCACGGGCCAATGTAGTTATAGAGTTTGTAGTAAGATTACCGATCAAGATAAATGTCGTAAGTCAGAATGTCAGTGGAATCCAATAGATCCAGGTCCTAGTGCCGGTGGTCCTACTGGTAGCTGTTCGGATTTCCGACAATACCAATCTTCTCATGGCTCTATGATGGTCGACCCCACTTGGGCTGCAACTTCTGCTTCAACATCAAGCTTCGGAGCTGCTGGCGCCGCAACCCCCACCTCCTCAGTTTCCGCCCCACCTCCCCCAGTTTGTAGCGGTACCGGTTGCTAAAATTTAAAAAATACCCCGCTCGGGGTATTTTTTTGTCGTGATAAGTGTCTTGTGTATCGTGTCTTTGCTATAATTAAACCAATGAAGCGTAATGGAAAATTTAAAACGCTCGCCGGCTTGTCCCGAGCCGAGTCGAGGGGTTTTACATTGCTCGAAGTTTTAATTTACCTCGCTATTTTCACCATCGTTTCTTTGGCTTTTTCTAGAATCGTTATGTCGCTTGTTGCGATTAACGCCGGGCAAGATGCTCGCAATGAAGTCTTGCAACAAAGCAACTACTCTCTCGAAACCGTTCAAAGATTAATCGGCGAAGCCACCACTGTTGTCGTCAGAAATAAATGGGGTACTGGCTCAGATTCAAACGTTTATTATTACAAAGAATATCCTCCAGTTAATCCCACCGGCCAAAATCCTTGCGTTACCAATCTCACAAATAATAACGGCAAAGAAGACGAAGCCGATTGTCAGCCTTATACCTTAACTGAGGAGCGAACTACCACTACCGGCAATAAGCTTGCCACGAACGGCGGTGCTTTGGGCGGCATTATCGAAAGCCACCTCTATTTAAAGATGGGTAGTGAGGCCAACGACAACGCTAACGATCCCAATAGTCCTGTCCATATTTACTTGGACAGTGTAACCGGCAAAATAGCCTTAGAGCAAGGTAAGGGGACTGGCCACAAAACTCTCTATCTCACCGACGACAAAGTAAAATTAACCAAATTAGTTTTCACTAAAATTATTAAGGTTAGAAAAGATGTTAATCCTTCTGCTAATTTAGTCACCATTAGTGGTTCTAATACCGACGTAATTTTGAATGGCTATAAATGCATTCGTTCCGGCTCTAATCACATTTGCGATACTCTCTATGGCAATATTCTACAGGCCGACGATGCTTCTCAGGGTGCTTTAGCTGGCGAGCTTGATAAAACTAAAATTACTCACATCGACGGGCCAGAAGTCGTCAACATCGATTTAGCGATGAATTATAATAGCACCTCGCCCTACAAACAGTTTACTAAAAATTTTAGCCTTGGTGTTTCCAAAGCCAAAGCCGCCGTTTTCGATACAACTTTAACCCCCTCAAATATCTCCGCTAAAATCGGCACTACGAGTAATCGTTGGGATATTTATGGCAACACTATTAATACTACCAACCTAACCATTGGTAGCGGCGGTTCATCTCTCAATAAGATTATTAAGGGTAGTTTCACAGTGACGGCCCCGTCATCATTTAGTGTGGAGGGTAATACCAAGGTTCTTTACTTCAATCGAGACGTCACTATTTCCAATATCGCTTCCAGTGACACTATTATCATTACCCCGGCCGGTGACCCCACCGGCGGCTCCGGTTCAGTTCCAGATAGACTTATCCCAGTCTATAAATGGAAAGACGCAAATACCATAAACGTCAATTTCACCACCCCTTTCACGACCGCAAACGGCGGCAGCGCCACCTACACCTTCAACTACGTAGTCATTAAATAACCTCTGTTTATTGTCGCCATAAAAAGATTGTCTTCCTGAACTTGTTTCAGGATCACCAAAATTGTTACCCGCCCTAAGAACCCGATTGTCATCTCGAGCGTAACGAGAAGATCTAGGAGTTTATCTCCGCGCTCCCGCTTTCTACTATTTTCTAGATTCTAACTTCTAGCTTCTGCTCCCTACACCGCACTCCGATCCGAAAAAATCCCCCTCTGTCATCCCGCACCCGATTGTACTCAATCGGAAATGATGCGGGATCCAGTTCATTATAAATATTAAAATCCCGCCCTACTAGTTTCTAGATTCTAACTTCTAGCTTCTACTCCCTACACCGCACTCCGATCCGAAAAAATCCTCGCGAAAGTTTTCAATAAAATTTTCACATCCAACCCCAAGCTCCAATTTTTCAAATACTCATCATCTAATTCCAAAGTCCTCTGAAAACTTAAAGACGACGATCCAGAAATCTGCGACAACCCCGTCATCCCCGATAAAGCCCGCGGTAGGTGAGCATACTCCGCAGGATACTGAGCCACCTCACTCGGCTTATAAGGCCGCGGCCCCACCAAGCTCATTTCTCCCAATAAAACATTAATTAATTGCGGCACCTCATCAATCCTATATTTCCTCAAAAATCTCCCCACGGTGGTTACTCGCGGATCATTTTTAATCTTAAAATACGGCCCATCCTTCCTCTCATTCAAATCCTTAAGGTCTGGAAGCATGCTCTCAGCCCCTACCACCATACTTCTAAACTTATAAATCTTAATCACTCTCCCCAAGCTCACCCGTTCCAGCCGAATCATCGGCACCCCCTTAGAGTCCAACCGAATAATAATACAAATCAAAACCCCTAGAGGCCACAAAGCCACTAAGCCACCAGCCGCCCCCAAAACATCCAATATCCTTTTCGCTTCCATCCCAAGTTTCATGCCCAAAGATTATACCAAAATAATTATAATGAGCACCAAATATGCTAAAATTAAAATATATGTCCCAGTCTAAATCCTCTCTCGTCATACCCATCGGACTATCTTTGCTCTTAGTGGTTTTTAGCATTAATTCTTTTTATCAAACACAATCAGATGTTCAAGTTTATGCCGGCCCACCAACA
>JAHFLM010000053.1 GCA_023244865.1 Candidatus Harrisonbacteria bacterium
GATCTGTCCTAAATCTCTCATGACATTTCTTACACTCCACAAGCGGATCAGAAAATTCTTTCAAATGCCCAGACGCCTCCCAAACTTTAGGATTCATAATCAAAGCCGTCTCAATCCCCAAAACATCAGTGCTTTGTTGCACCATCATCCGCCACCAACCAGCCTTAATATTATTTTTTAATTCCACACCCAGTGGTCCAAAATCCCAAGAATTAGCCAAGCCACCATAAATCTCCGACCCCGGAAAAATAAACCCACGCCGCTTACACAAACTAATCACCTTCTCCATTAAATCTGTATTTGCCATGTCTTATAAAAATATTATTAATCTGACTAAAAGTAAAACCTATAAACTTAAGAATTTGAGATGAGCCCGAGGCACTTATGAGGTCTCTCGCGAGCTGTACGTGATTAGTACTGCGAACGAGGAAGCCGAATAAGTAACGAAGGGATCGCTCAAATTATTAAGTTTATTTCACTAAACCCTTATTGGCGACCGTTAAATCATCTGGAAGTTGAGTCGTCAACTTATCGTCACTCGCCTCCACCAACAAATCCGTGAAATCATCCGTACCGGAAAACTTCGTGTCACCTAAAATATCCGCAAAACTTCCTACTTGAGAACTAGTTGGCGTCAAAGTTACTTGAAACACAGCGAGCGGCTCACTTGAAATCACCCCCTTATTTGCCGATACCTTCCCAATCTCCCACACCACTTCGTTATCATCTTTATTATAATAAAGATCATTACCCCCCACTATTTTACCGACAGACTTAAACACTACCCCAGCCGGTAACTTCGCCCGTAAAACCACATTATGCAAATCATTCGCTAAAGTAGTAAAACCCCAGTGCACCGAAAAATCAGTTGCACTCCCAACTTTCGGCGGAAAAATTCCCGTATTCAAAACCCCGCTCTCCGCATCCCTGAAATAAGCCTTAGCTTTTACAGTTGCTCCTCCAGCCACTTTCGTTTCTAAAAGTTTTTCCACCGTCAACGCCCCATCATCCAAAGTTAAATCAAAGCTCAACTTAAATCTCCGATCACTCAACTTCCTAATTGGATAATCTTTCAAAACCATTACATCAAACCGCACCTCTCCAGTCATTCCCCCACCATTCCAAGTCAAATTCTTATTTCCCAAATTAAAAACTCCGTTATTACTCGGCACCACACTTCCCCAATCAAACATCTCTCCAGCCAAAACCGCTCTCAATTTCAAATTTTCCTTAACCTTATCATTGTCTAAATATTTATAAGTAATCTCATAATGCAAAGTTTCCCCAGGATGAGCTACGTAATCATCGGCCCCATTTACTTTCACCGATAACGAAACCGGCGCCGAATCCACCCCCACCTCCTCATCCTGTTCCGCAATCACATAATCATCCCCCTTGTAACTCGAAACGATTTTTGCCCGGAGCAAATCCACCGCCTGATCACTGCTTAAAAACTTTCCTAAAATCGAAATATTATTTTTAGCACCCTTAGCTAAGCCTCCTAGCGGCATTAGAGTCCCATCCGCGTTCGCGCCGTCAACGCTACTCTTATCAAATTTAAAAAGCTTCGGATATTCCATCTTCAAATTTAAAGCCGGAAAATCGGCTCCGGAAACATTTTCAATCAAAAGTTTTATCGTTCCATTATTTCCCGCCACCAAATTATCAGGCAATGTAAAGGTCATCTTTAAAGATTCCAAAGCCTCCTGACTCCAAACCTCTTCTTTTTCAAAATAAGTATTCAAGCCGCTCTGCCGATAGCGCACCACCGTCCGAACACCCACGCTCACCCCACTCTTCAAAGCCATAGCGCTATACTTTTCTTTAATCACCGACCCTACCCCCAAACTACCGATCGTCTTATTTACCAAATAGCTTCCCCCATTATCCCCTAAAATCACAAGCTCCTTTGGTAAATTCAAAGACAAAGTCACATCTTCGAGTAAATTTCCGCTTTGATTTTCCAAAGTCATATCAAAATCAAACGGTTGCCCAGCCTTAATTTCAGTCGGCAAATTGAAAGTAACCGTCGGACCACTAGCGTTCGTATAAAAATAATCAAACAAAAACCATCCCAATAAACCCACAAAGACTATCCCTAAAATTGTATATAAGAATTTAACCATGCTTCTTTTGGTGTTAAATCAAAACACCTTTTACATAAAAAACTATAATCACGTGCTAAAAAGATTTTCGGCTGATCCCCGCAATAAGCACAGACCGCCAAACTCGGCTCAAATCCGAAACTTGCAACTAATTCTTTCTCATTACCGCCGGTCGTAAAAAATTTCATCACCTCCGCCCACAAGCCTTGGTCCGCCTGCCCAGGTAAAAGCGCCTCCTTCAAAAACTTCGCCATCGTCGCCAATTTCTGAAATTCCGCGACACCACCCTTAAATCTCTGCTCGCACAAAGCATCAATTATCAAAATCTGATTTTTACAAACCAGTCGCACTCTCGCCAAATTAAATGGTTCTAAATGAGCATTCAACTTCGCCTTAATCTTAAAAGCCGAAATCGCCTTCCCAATCACAAGCCCCAAATCTTCCGTATAAAAAAAGACCCTAGCATCAGCTTCATTTACCACCTCCTTATCCAAAACCAAAGCTAAAGTCGTATACTCTAACACCTAACTATTATGCCATAAAACAGCCTGTATTACGAGAGCTTATTCAAGCAAACAAAAACCGCCATTTCTGGCGGTTCAAACTCATGAAGTTAATTATAAGGGCGCTCCTCGAGCAAGCACCCCCACTAAAGCAAAAGCTATTAAATACAAAACCCAACTCCTTGAATCGGCAGAAGCTTTAAAATTCGCTATTACCGCCCCAAGAACTAAAATAAATACGCAAACTCCAAAGGCTAAAGAATCGCGCATCCAATCATGCCCCACCTCAACGCTACCAGCTAGAATCAACAAAAAAATTCCCAAGCATTCAATCCACCTCTCGGTTATATTTGTCTTAATTTTCGAAAGATGTAGAAAATACAAAATTACAGGAGTAAAGAAAATCATCACGATAAATTCAAAAGGCCTATAAACAAAAAATTTACCCGACCCCAAACTAATCACTAAAAATCCAAGTACTCCAAAAAATAATTGCCTCAAAAACCAAAACGCTCTTTTTTCTTTTTGATTAATCGGCCCGCGAAACTGATCCCAAAGCCTTACTCCACATAAAGCCAAAGCAAAGCCAAGAATAATCGGCATCGTAATTCCAAACAAGGCACACCTCCCCTTTCGTGCTAAGAAAGACTTCCGTCCAAGACTCTTCTTTGTTCTGTAATCTTATCAGTCTCAAGTTGCGCCACAATCGCACTCAGACAATCTGCAAAATGCGAAACATCAGCTTCAACAGTATCAAATGAACACATCAATCGAATTTCGGGATTTTTCGGATCATTCTCACTCCACACATAAAAATCAAAAATCTCGAGAAGTTCAGTGACCACTTCTCGGGGCATCTTAACAAAAACCGCATTCGCCTCTACCTTTTGAGTGATATCCACTCCCTTCACAGGACTTATTTTAGTTGCCAATAATTGAGCCATTTGATTAGCTTGCATAGCACTCTCAAGCATAAAAAAATCACTCAAAAAAACATTAAATTGGGCTGCAACAAATCTCATCTTAGAAAACAACTGCATGCCCTGTTTTCTGACAAACTCAAAACCCTTAGCTAATTCCTTATTCCGAAACACCACCGCCTCACCAAACAGCATGCCATTCTTTGTTCCACCAAAAGATAGAACATCCACTCCTGGTGAAAAAGTTAAATCCCTTACAGCCATTTGGGGGAACTTAGCTCGAGCATTAGAAAATCTCGCCCCATCCATATGAAGCAAAAGATTATGATCACAAGCAAATTTAGAAATCTCCCTTATTTCCCCCTTGGTATAAACCGTCCCGCACTCCGTCGCTTGAGTAATCGAAATTACCCTCGGCTGCACATGATGGGGGTCATCGATACCATGCATACAATTTTGAATTCCTGGAACAGTTATCTTTCCGTCACTAGTCTGAACTGTCAGCAACTTGCACCCAGTAAATTTTTCTGGCGCACCACATTCATCCACATTCAAATGCGCAGACTCAGCACAAATCACTGCCTGATATGGCCTAGTAATAGCTGCAAGTGCCAATACATTAGCCCCAGTGCCGGTCATCACAAAAAATGTTTCCGAATCTGGACCAAATAAACTTCTAAATTTAGACAAAGCAGCTACCGTATAACTATCGTGCCCATAAGCCAAGCAATGACCTTCATTATTCACATCAACAATTGCCTGTAAAATTCTCGGATGAATTCCTGAATTATTATCACTCGCAAAACTTCTTTTCATTATTTCACCTATTCCCCTTTCAAAGTCCCAAAAAACAAACCGCCTATTTTATACCACGATTTTAAATAAATAACAATTAAATAATCTAAATC
>JAHFLM010000006.1 GCA_023244865.1 Candidatus Harrisonbacteria bacterium
AAACCCGATTCCGCTTTCGTGTCTCATGTTACGTGTCTTATGTTTCGTGTTTAAAGATACCCAATCCTCTTCAGCCAATTTTCATTTTCCCACTCCCATAAAGTCTTCGCCGCCAAAAAAGCCTTAAAATCATTTTGCCAAAAAGGAAACTCTTCTAGCTCCACCACACCCCGCATCTCACTCCACTCATGATTACCCACTCCACAATCAGTAAAGCCGTAAGGTAGGGGATATGGTCTTTTTATTTTATCTCTGCCGCCTTTTTGCCTCAAAGTCGAGCCGCATCGCAAACAATTTTTCAGGTTATCCACCCGCAAAATCCACCTCGTCTCCAAATTTTTTAACCGACCGACTAACGCATCCATATAAGCCGAAGTCTGCAAACAATAATCCCGATAAATCGCCTGAGAAGTTTTAATATCAAGCACCCCCACCTTTCCGTCTATCAGAGCCAAAGCATCGATCGTCCCCGCATAACGATGGGTATCATTTCTAATTCTATATTCAATATATTTTCTATCTACCTTAATATTTCTCTCTTTTATAAATTTATAAGCCGTGGTCACAGCCGGCAATATTTCCGGCGCAATATTAGGACTACCGCCAATCATCAAGGCCTGAAGCGCCTCATGCACGGCCGTCCCTTCCTTCGCCGACTCTTCTTTTATCTTTTCACCCTCATTAAAACTTGTTAATTCACCATAATAACGATACAAAGCCGGCTTCGCCTTAATCTCCACAATCTTCGTCACCCGCGGATACCACCGCCCCTCAATATCGTATCCACAAGTCTCTTTAAATTCTTCCGCACTTTTAAATCTATCCATAAACCTAAATCATTGTATTTTAAAATCACCCCCATCTTTTATATTGACAAATAATATTATCATGTTAAAATTCCACTAGCTCTAAAAAACCCAATCAGAAAGTTGAGGTGGAAAATGAAGTGGCCAAATGAACTCTTGTTAATGAGACATTGTGTTTCAGATTTCAATCATGGAAAAAACGTTAGAGCGGCAGACCCACTCTATCAAGCATTCCTAGCTGAATGGAAAAGGGGGGCAACCTCACCTGCCACCCAATCATTAGCCAGACAAGTTCAAGAAAAATTCCCCGTCATAAAAGCTGACCATGAAACCGACCTTGCTCCAGGAGCAGGGGACAAGGCCACCCAAGTTGGCATCGCGTTAAGAAAAAGAAATGAGCCACTCCCAAACATTATCTTTGTTTCTCCATACCGAAGAACTCTCGAAACTCTCAGGTATCTCACAATGGGCTGGCCAGAATTAGTAGGCGTGAAAACCGTTCATGAAGAACGCATCATCGAACAAGATCACGGCCTAGCCTGCCTCTATAATGACTGGCGAATTTTCTTCTCGCTTCATCCTGATCAATATCACCTAAACAAACTTCAAGGTTCTTATCGTTATTGCTATCCACAAGGTGAAAACATTCCGAATGTGCGCCTTCGCAATCTCTCGTGGTTCAATACTCTCACCAGAGATTTTGCCAGTAAAAATGTTTTAGCTATTGCTCATCACCTAACGATTCTTTCCATCCGAGCTAATCTTGAAAGACTTTCTCCTAAACAATTTCGTCAGCTAGATCATCAAGATAAGCCAATCAACTGCGGCGTCACTACCTACATAGGCCTACCAAATGAAGGCAGCAACGGCAGACTAGCACTCCAAAAATACAACGAAAAACTTTTTGAAGATTAAACACCAAGAAAAAAGCAATAATCAAAACCCGAGATTTCTCGGGTTTTTAATTTATATTGACTTTAATTAAATTATGTTGTAATATACCAAAGTTCAAATAGTACTTTTACAACTCCTAACCTTATTAGATAAAACAAAAATCTAACGTAGCGAAAACTCGAAAGGAGAAAAAATGAATAATGAGATCGAAAATAAAGAATCCACAACCAAGTTTTCTCTGATTAAAAATATTATCTGGATCATTAAGTTGATTTGGAAAATCCGAAAATCCTACATCTTGATTGAGCTAACGATTTCGCTCATCAATGCGATCTTGCCAGTAACTCTAGCTTGGTGCTCCGCTCTCTTTATTAAGAAAATTACGGCGGGGGAATACCATTCGGTTTTTGATCAAGAACTTCTCCTGATCTTTCTGGCCTATATTTCCCTACCATTCATCATCGGCTCATTAAAAGTAATCTACGCCTATGTCTTAAATCAGTTCTCAGTTTTCTTTGAGCAATACATCGAACTCTCTTTAATAGACAAAAAAGGGGAGATCGACATCCAAACTCACGAAAGCCAAGAATTTCACAACCTTCTTTTGAAGGCTAATGAAAATATCGGGAGATTGATGCACTTTAGTGATTTTGTGAGCTACATCACGGGCAAAGTTATTCAAATCTCGATCGCAGTCTTCATCATGCTCTCGTATAAATGGTGGGTAACCATCATGCTTTTTTTAGCCATGCTACCCCACCTCTTAATCGAAATTCGCTTCGGTCAATTGAAGTGGAGTATTTGGGATTGCAAAGCTGAGACCAAAAGAAAATTCTCAGAGATCAAACGCCACTTCTCAATTTTAGGCTCTCTTACCGAGATTAAAGTCGGTAACCTCAAAACCTATTTCACGAAAAGCACCGACGAGCTACTCACAGAGTTCAACGAAGAAATAAGGTCTAATGAAAAGAAAAGATTTTGGCTAAAACTTTCTGCCGCCTGCACCGAGCACGCCGCCGAAGCCTTCTTGGTCTTTTACCTAATGAGTGACGTGATCGATAAAAACATTGAGATTAATATTTTTATCTTTCTCATCTCGCGCATCGTAAGCTTTCGTATCGATCTCAACGAATTCTTTCGTAGCTTAAGCAATCTTAATACCGACAGCCTCTTCATATCAGACATTCGAAAATTAATCTCCACCCCAAAAGTTATTCGTAACGGGTCAAGAAAATTAAAACCCCATACTCCCACGATAGAGTTCAGAAATGCTTCATTTTCTTATCCAGGAACAGAGACCTCGGTTCTGAAAGACTTTAACTTTGAGATCGAAGCAGGGGAAAAGGTAGCAGTGGTTGGCATTAATGGTGCCGGCAAAACCACCCTCATTAAAGCCCTTATGCGTTTCTACGACTGTAAGTCCGGTGAAATTCTAATCGACGGCATACCCATTAAAGAATTAGACTTGGCCACCTTCTACTCTCAAGTAGCCTATCTAGCTCAAGAATTTCCGAGATTCAGACTTCCGGTCAAGCAAGCTATTGCCCTTGGCCGTGGCGACGAACCCATAGATGAAGCTAGAGTGGTAGATTGCGCTAAAAGAGCAGGAATTCACGAAACCATTCTAGGATGGAAAAGTGGCTACGATAGCTACCTCGGAAAAGAATTCAACGGCGTTGAACCGTCAGTTGGCCAATGGCAAAAACTAGCCCTCGCAAGAGCCCTCTACCGCAATGCTAAAGTTTTGATTCTCGACGAACCCACCTCTTCCATCGATGCGGTGGCTGAAATGGCTATCTTTGAAGAATTAAACAAACTACCAAACGACGTCACGGTCATCATGATCTCTCATCGATTTAACACTGTTAAAGATTGTGATACGATTATCGTGATCGAAAATAACCAAATCAAAGAAATGGGTAGCCATGGAGAATTAATGGGTATCGAATCAGGTACTTATCAAAATCTCTTCAACACCCAAAAAGATTCTTACGAAACTCAAACCACAGGAGAATAAAATCATGCCTAAAATCTGCGATCATACATCAGTTGGAATACTGGTCTTCAATAAACTAGACGAACTACTATTAATTGAGCGCGCTAAATTTCCACCAGGCTTCGCTCTTCCGGCTGGTCACGTTGATAGTGATGAAAACTTTCTAATAGCTGCTAATAGAGAGCTCTTAGAGGAAGTTGGTATAGAAAATGCCGATCTAAGATTTCTTATCGAAGGCAAAAAAGAAAACCCTTGCCGCCGTGAAGGTGGTAGTTGGCATTACTGGAAACTCTTTCTGGCTAATCGTAAAATTGACGCCAGTGAAGTTAAAAGGAGTATGGACGAAACAAAGAAAGTTGGCTGGTATAACAGCGTTAGCGTCCTTGGTCTATCAATGCTCACAGAAGATTACCTACGTGGAAAAATTACCAATGAAGATTGGCAACAAAGTCCTGGTCTTGAACCCGTTATGCATGAGTGGTTCAGCGACACCTCACTACACAATCAACTTAAGCTAATGGGGAATACCTTCTTCGACTTAACAGGAAAACTCCCATAACAAATCCAGAAATCCAAAACCCGCAAATGCGGGTTTTTTAATCCTAGCCTTATTTAGAGAAGTCCCTATTACAACTGTCGCACAATATATCTTTTGCGACATATCCCCAATAAGCAGATAAAACAAAATTTAAAAACCTTAAAATGACCGGGGGGTAAACTAACACCGCTCCTCTACCCGCATGTCATTGCGAGCGAAGCGCGGCAATCTTGATTAAATAGCCAACTAATCCTCACCCGCTTAATATATGTCACGCGCCATCCCATTTACCCCTCCCCTCTTTTTATCCCCAACAGGGGATTTTTATCATATATTGACATACATAAATTTATATGATAATATATAAAAGTACAGATGTAGAACATTTAAAACTGACCGACCCCTTAATTCCATAGGAGACTGAAATGGAAATCCTTACTATTGGCACAATCTTTATTTTTATCTGCCTTATTAGATTGTGGGGGTTTGTAGAAATCGAACGTTTAAAAATAAATCAGGAAAAACCAAAAGATGTGATTCAGTCATTAAAAGTTATTCTGATTAACAAATCTATCAGTCTATGCTTCTTAATAGGTGGATACTACCTAATAGCAGCAAACGACCCCCGTCTATTATTACCCGGAATTCTCTGTTTAGTAATTTTCATAGGCCAATCGATCGTCCTTATATTTAAAACATTTACTGCGGTCTTCAACAAAGTTTGGGACAAACTAGAAAAACTAGGATTGCTCAATATAGCTTTAGGAATCGGAGGTGCCTACCTAATTGAAAATCCCAAAATCATTCAATGGTTACCAGGAAACACAGCCACAATCATAGGGATGATCGCCATAGCCCCAATGGTAATCGATGTAATAATCTTCCTACTAGATCTGGCTGTTAAAATATTAGAACCAAATAACCCCCAAGAAGAGTTAGAGTAAAAAAATAAGTAACCAAAAATCCCCGCGGGGATTTTTTTTAATAAATCTACTTAATTTATAACTCCCCTCTTTTTATCCCCAACAAGGGATTTCATATTGACAAAATTAGCAAAATTACATATACTGCAATCAGCACAAAAATCCCAACGTGGAACAAAAAATCAAAAAAGTAAGGGGTTAATTCGAGATGAAAAAATTTCTCTGGAAGTTATTGGCTATTTTTATTTTAATTTTCCTGTCAGAGATGTTGGTACGACACGAAGCCAAATACAAAGCCGATCTCGAATCAAAAAACGCCGAAACTTCCACAACACCAAAACCAGAAAGGCAGGAGCCTAGCCATGGCCAGAATCCTTAGTTGTTGCTTTCTCTTAATTCAAATAATCATGTTTAGTGTCATACTTCACAATCACTGGGGATCGATCAACGCCCCGAGCCTATTCGAATGGTTTTTCTGGGATCACTGGGAAAGTTTTGCAATCTTCGAAAGTTTTTTCTGGCTGTGCTTTGTCTGTAAAAACGTGGCAGAACAAAAACTCATTTATTTAGACTTTAAAAACGACCCCTTGTTTTGGGTAATGATAACAGTTGCCATTCTTATCGCACCTATTGCATGGTTCATTAGACTTTCCCTCTACTTTTACTACACAATTGATAAAGGCCTAGTGAATTTTTGGAACAATTTATTCTTCGAAGATCTAGTTATGTCCTAATAACTAGATTAGTACTAATTTAACGAAAATCCCCTCGGGGATTTTTTTATTACACATTACTACCAGCCACAAACCCAGTTGTCCAGCAAAGCTGTAAAGAAAAGCCTCCCGACGGGCGATTAATATCCAGCAAATCTCCAGTCACAAATAAGTTTTCACAAACCTTCGATCGCATAGTCTTCATGTCAACTTCTGAAAGCAAAACTCCACCATCCGCGACAACCGCTCGATCATAACCCATCAGCCCAGTGATTTTAACGGGCAGTGCCTGTAAAAGTTTAGCAATCATTTTCCGCTCATCTTTTTTAATACTATGCACTTTTGTTTCCGAAATCACGCCCCCTAATAAAGTCAAAACCGCTTTCGTCGTCCCCTCCGGCACTAATTCACTAAGTACATTTTTCAAAGTTTTATTTTTATTATTATCAAATAAATCCAAAACTAATTTATAAATTTCGCCTAAATCATTTTTAGGATAAAGATTAATCGTCGCCGTCACTTCTCCGGTGTGTAATAAATCCCCTACCTGTTTCGCTGAATTTAAGATCAAAGGTCCCGACATGCCAAAGTGCGTACATAAAATATTTCCCACCTTCATAAACGCCTTTTTGCCGTCAACGAAAAAGGTAATTTTTACCTCGGGTAAAGTTATCCCAGCTAAACTCTTAATCCAAGTATCAGAAACAGCTAAAGGCACGATCGCCGGTGTTGGCTGCTTCACCTTATGCCCCAATAGCCCTAGCCAAGGAAAGCTATCCCCCGTCGAACCCGTCTCGGGATGAGAAAATCCCCCAGTCGCAAAAATAAATTTATCCGCTTCATAAGTAAGTCCTCTCGACACCACTCCAATTATTTTATTTCCTTCCTGTAAAATTTTTGAAACAGGCAACCCAGTTCTAATCGTAATATTTTTATGATCACAATATTTTTCCATCACCGCACAAACATCCGGCGCTTTAAAAGTATTTGGAAAGGCTCGCTTATTCGCCTCAACTACCAGCGGCAGTCCTCTTTTTTCAAAAAAATCAAAAGTCTCCTTCGCTCCAAATTGAGAAAAAGCTGAATACAAAAACGGCTCAGCCTCCCCATAATTTTTCAATAAAACCCGATTATCAAACTCCGCATTTGTCACATTACACCTCCCTCCCCCCGTAATTCGCAACTTCTCCCCCAATCTTTTATTTTTTTCTAAAATCAAAACCCGGAGCCCGCGCAAAGCCGCCGTCCCCACCGCCATCATCCCAGCCGGCCCCCCACCCACCACAATCACATCATATTTTTCTCTATCCATTTTTTTATTATTGTCATTCAGAGTCCAATTCCGTTCGATTTCTTATTTTTATAAGAATCGATTCGGAATTGAGACGTGGAATCTATTCAGTATTTTTATAAAACAAATCCAAAGCAATTTTCGTCCCTTCCGAAAGTGGAAATTTTTCCAAATCATCTTTCGTCTTTGCAAACACAATCGCCTCACCCTCCTTCAAAATCAAATCCGCCTTTTTGATATTTCGAGCTACAAAAACATAACGCAATCGATCCTCACCATCCAAAGAGCTCTTCATAACAAAAGAACCGACTAATTTAAAATCATCCTCAAGTAATTTTATACATAGTTCTTCGCGAATTTCACGAGATATAGCTTGCAATGGCGTCTCCCCAACTTCCGAAGACCCACCAAAATTCACCACCTTCCCCGGCACCCCAATCCCGGGTTTATTATCCCGTTTCTGTAAAATATATTCACCCTCGGTACTTATTAAAATTGACTGAACAGATTCTTTCATAAAATTAAAACTACTACATGGTAATCTGATTATTTTGAGATGAGTCCGAGGCGTCTTTGAGGTCTCTTATGAGCTGTACGATTAGTACTGCGAATAAGGAAGCCGAAAAGACAACGACGGAATCGCTCAAAATAATCAGATTACCCCCATCGCTTTTTTAGCCGCCTCAAGCTCCCCCTCCTGTTTAGAAAACCCCTCCCCCTGCGCAATCAACTCACTATTAATATACACTCCCACTAAAAATTTCTTCTCATGCTCCGGCCCCTTTTCTTCTAATACTTTATAAACCGGCGTCACTTTATGATCCGCCTGCGTTCTCTCCTGCAACAAACTCTTCGCATCTCGATAACTTCCTTTACTAAAAATATTTTGCAATTCCGGCATCACCACCTTATTAATAAACTTCTTCGCCGCGACATACCCACCATCCAAATAAATCGCCCCAATCAAAGCCTCCATCGCATTGCCTAAAATCACTTCTCTCCCACGACTCGACTCTTTCGCCTCACCCTTCGACAACAACAAAAAACTCTCTAAATCAATGTTTTTAGAAATATGAGCCAAAGTAATATAATTTACCAAAGCCGCTCGCAAAGGCGTTAACTTACCTTCGGAATAATCCGGGTACCGATGATAAATCTCCTCAGTCACAATTAACTCCAAAACCGCATCACCCAAAAACTCCAATCGCTCATTATGATTGGGCTTCCAATGATTATTCTCATTTAAATAAGATCGATGCGTTAACGCCTCGATCAAATAATTTTTCTCCGCAAAAGTATACTCAATATTTTTCTCAATCCCTTCAAGTTTCACCATTATTTAGTTTCTTCACCCTCCTTTGACACGTTAGAGCCTTCGGCGGAGGCAACTACCTTCTCTTCAGCCTTCTCATTATCATATTTCTCCAACCCTAATTCTTTATAAATCGTCCCCAAAACTCCGTTAATAAATTTTCCAGAGTTTGGACCACCGTAATTTTTAGAAATCTCGATTGCCTCGTTGATCGCCACCTTAGGCGGCACCTCTGCCTTATCGGCATAAAGCAACTCCCACAATCCGATCCTCAAAGCATTCCGATCCGTAATAGCAATCTGAGCAATCGGCCACTCAGGTGCCGCCTTCACAATGATCTCATCAATCTCAGTAATATGTTCCACGATCCCAGTCAAAAGACGCCAAACAAACTCCGGTTCGTCAAAACCCGGAGCAAATTCGGCCATATTCCTCTCAACAATTTTAGACAAATCTGGTTTCTTGTCGTTAAAATCCCACTCGTAGAGCGACTGTAAAACGATTGACCGACCAAGCTGTCTTGTTGCCATAGGAATAATTTAAAGTTCTATTTATACTATTTTGTAAGTTTAACCGCTTTCTCCTGAGTCTTATACTGACCACACTGACGACAGATCTTGTGACCTGAAATCGGTCCTTTGCAGTTGGGGCAAACGCTAAGATTCGTCTTCTTTAAAGCCAAATGCGAGCGCCTCTTACCCACCTTACTTCTTGTATGATGCTTAACTGGAAGTGCCATATTTTCAAATAATTTTTATTAACTACATAATAACATCCCATTAGGTAATTCGTCAATAAAAAGACCCCGGGCAGTAAAACCGCCCGGGGCCAACAATCAAACGCTCTTTAATGAAAAGCTAACGCCGAAGTGATGAGGTTAAAGGGAAATCCACCCGGAGGGGCGATTTCCACAATATCCCAAGCAATCACGCGCCCTGGTGCATGAATCGATGTCACCGACTCACGAGCCAAGATAGCTTCAAAGTAAGTCTCGTCCGCAAGTCGCGTCCAATACTTACCCCTGCCGCCACGCTGGAAAACCTTATCCGGGAAACCAGTCGCAATCGCCGCTTGCAAAGCTTGCTGGGAATAATCATTACTTCCATCAAGCTCTCCGTAAAGCTCTTGCAGGTTACCAATGAGCTGCCACATATTCCGCCAAGTCTCTTGCAAGCCTCGGTAGGAAATAGCATTAGCCATGCACCACTCTCCCAAACTCATCTCTCCTCGCTTTTCAACCTCAAGCAACACCTCAACCTCTGCCCAGCAATCAAAAGTAGCAGAAGCTTTGAAGCGTTGATGCTTTGTATTCGCCTCCAGCCATTCTGGAAAACGATGCTTCCGGGACGGCAAGTAAAAGAGTCGAGCATTCCGCGCTCCAATCACGATCGCCGCCGCATGAGGACACCCCATTTTAGCCGCGTTCATGAGAATCACCGCGTCGCGTGGGTCACAACCCATCCGAACACACTTCTTTCCCAATTCCGTGATTGTCCCACGACGATCGATCAAGCCAAGCAACAAAAGTTGTCGCTCGGCCTCCGCCCAGTTTTCGTCTGGTGGATTATCGATAAATCGCAAAGTCTCACCCGGTTTCAAGCCCAAAGACTTAATCACAAGTGACACTTCCCGGAGTGGCATTCGCAGAATTTCCGGCGTCGTGTAGACCGCCCTCTTAGATTTATCAATCTCAGAGAACAATCGCACACATTCACCAGAGGCCTCTCGACCCGCTCGACCCAAACGCTGCTTCAAACGATCCTGAGCAATCTTAGTCACCCCGAGCCCAGACGTATCCGAAGCCGCAGAGTAATAGATCTCTCGAGCCAAACCAGAATCGATCACCCAACCAATCTTTGGCAAAGTGACCCCAGTCTCAGCAATGTCCGTTGCCACCGTAATGGTCAAACCCTTAAAGTCAGCAAACGGCGCATGACGCTCTTCCGGAGGCAGGTCTCCATGCAATGGCAAAATTCGCGACTGGACCGGCAACTGAAGATTCAATCTCTTGATCGCTTCAATCGCCCGCGCAATCTCTTCTTTACCAGGCATGAAAATCAAACCATTCACATGATCGCCGCGAGTGGTGATGAGCCGCTCGACTTGCCGAGCCAACTCATCATAAAGATCCCCGTTGTTCTCCAGATTCAGATTCACAAATGTCTCGACCACGGGAAACAACGTCGAGAGACCCTCACCATTCACCATGCCGCAACCGAAGTGTTTCGCCAGTGGCTCCGCCACCGCCGTCGCACTCATCAACAGAAACTTCACTTTAGAACCAAGCTTCTGAGCACGCTCAACCAATCCCACGTTCAAGTCGCTATCCAGCAACCGCTCATGAAATTCGTCGAACACCACGACCGACACTTTCTCAAGCATCGGATCCCGCTGAATCATGCCACGGAGAATTCCCCCGGTCACAAACAGGATCTTGGTCTTGTGAGACATTCGCTTTTCAGCGCGAATTTGATATCCCACCAAATCCCCAATGTCGCAGTCCATCTCACTCGCCACTCTCGTAGCCAGTTCGACGGCCAACACCCGCTTCGGCACCGAGATGACAATCATGCCGCTATCGGTATAACCGGTCTCGTGAAGCAAGGGCCCGATCTGGGTGGTCTTCCCAATACCAGTCGGCATCACAAGGACACCTCGACCGGCCTCCACCATCTCCCAAATCTCCGACGCCATTTTCCAAAAAGGCAGACTCCGATTTCCCAAAAGACTTCGATCTAACATCACAACCTCCCATCAAATTAAATTTTCAAACTTCTTTCACAGGCAAGGAGCACATTGCCCCAAGCCACAAGATACCTTAATTATATCACAAAATAAGACATTTTGTCAATACAAAAAAGACCCCATCACGAACGAAATCGAGAGGCTTAAAACCTACAAAATACTCTCAATTAACCCAACAAGATCTTCTTTATAAAACTCTCCCTGTGTAGCGGGCTCTTCCCCGTCGATACCAAAGCCGCAATATGCTCCTCCGTCCCATACCCCTTATTCCGATCAAATCCAAACTGCGGATATTGCTTATGGTATTTTTTCATCAAGCGATCTCGCAACACTTTCGCTACAATTGAAGCTAATTTCACGCAATCATATTTTTCATCCGCTTTCACCATCGATTGAAAATTCACACCCGAACTAATATTCAACTTCAAGCCAGCATCTAAAATTACAAACCCCGGCATGTTTAATTTTTTATAAGCCCGCGTCGCCGCCAAATTTGCCGCCTGAGTAATATTTATTCGATCAATAATTTTCGAACTTACTTGCGCCACCTCATATTTTATTTCCGGATGCCGACTCAACCATTCAAACCACTCCTCCCGCTGAAATTCCGTCAAAGCTTTCGAATCCTTTAAGTCATCAATCTTTAAGCTTAGAGGCATCGCCACCACCGCCACCATCACGGGCCCAGCCAAAGGCCCCCTACCCACCTCATCAATGCCAATGATGTACTCCTTCATTTCTCCATGATAATATAAATTTGGTTCTTTTATAACTCTTTCTCTTATACAGGAGGTGGGTCATGACCACTCGAACCAAAATTTATCTCTTAATCATTTCCAGCTTTGCCTTTTTTGCCCTTATCGCCTATAAAAACAATCAGCCCAAACAAGAAAATCAAAGACATTCAGAAATTCAATCCATAAAAAACATCGAGACCCCCATCGAGCTAAAGAAGCCGATCAAACTCGATGCTGAAAAACTTCTCAATTCATCGGTTCTCATTCAAGGTAATCGCGGCGGCTTGGGTTCTGGTTTTATCGTCGATGTCGACGGTGAAAAATATGTTTTAGGATGCGATCACGTTGCTTCTTTTCACGGCCAAACTAACTTCATTCTCAACTTTTATCATCGCGGACCAAATAAACACCCAGTGACCATCCTAGGTACTGATAAATTATTGGACGTCGCTCTTTTAAAATTTGATACAAAAGAAGACACCTCAGATATGCCTCCCTTAAAACTTGGCGACTCTGACCAATTAAAAAGATTAGATCCTCTAATTTATCTGGGTAATCCTTGGCCCGTCTTATTCGTTGTTGATTTTGGCAAAGTCATCATTCCTAAAAGTAATCTCATCAACCAACTGCAAGGTGGAGATCACCCAGCTTGTCTCATTCATGATTGCCCCACCGCCCAAGGTAGTTCTGGCGGAGCAATTCTTAATAGTGAAGGCGAAGTGGTCGCTATTAACCAAAGATTTTTACCCAATAGACCGGGATTCATCCATTATGCAGGCCTTGAAAGCAATGCCATTAAAATTGTCTTGAAAGACCTAACCAAAGTTGGCGAATTAAAACATTGGGAAACTCAAGTCCTTGCCGAAATGAAAGATCGTCTTACAAGTCATCATTTAAGCATCGACGGATTAAAAACTAGCCCCAAAGAATCCGGCCTAGTAATCTTCAGCTTAATGCCCAATACAGCTTCCAAAAGTTCGGATCTAGCACTTGGTGATATCGTCCTAGAAATCGACGGCCATCCCATGAAAAGCGTTCAGGATTTTTACTACTACCTCTACGTCACCCCGCACGACGAAAACTTCGAACCGACTTTCAAAGTCAGTCGAGCCAGTAAAGAATTAAAAATCACCGTCAAAAAAAGAGAAAAGATCGACCCAATTCCAGAAAATATCGAAGAGATATTCAACCGAATTTTCGGTCCATCAGAGAAATAATCTCAAAAGCAGTCCCTAAAGACTGCTTTTTTATTAGAGTGTTTTAAAAATTTAAAATAACCTTTATATTCTAACTACTAGATTCTAGATTCTAAATACTAGATACTATACCTATGGCTGAAACTAAATTTACACATTTACATACCCACAGCCACTACTCCCTCCTAGACGGCCTCGGCAAAATCGACCAATTAGTTAAAAAAGCTAAAGAACTTGGCATGACCTCCCTTGCCCTAACCGACCATGGTAACCTCTATGGCGCCATCGATTTTTACAAAACCTGCAAAAAAAATGGCATTAAACCAATCTTGGGTCTCGAAGCCTATATCGCCCCGCGCACTCGGCAAGAAAAAGTCCACGACGTCGACAACAAATACTTTCACCTCACTCTTTTAGTTAAAAACGAAACCGGCTGGAAAAATCTTATTCAACTCGTCACCAAATCCTACATGGAAGGCTTTTATTATAAGCCCCGCATGGATAAGGAACTTTTAAACAAATATCACGAAGGCTTAATCGCTCTTTCCGGCTGCTATTCCGGTGAACTCATCCGCGCCATTAAATCTAATAAATTAGTCCTCGCCGAAAATATTGCCAAGGAACATCTGGCGCTTTTTGGCGAAGGTAATTATTTCATCGAAATCGGCCACCACCCGAACATCGAGCCAGAAATGTTCCAAAAAATCCGAACCTCGCTCATCGACATTAGCCGCAAACTAAATATTCCCCTCGTGGCCACTCAAGATATTCACTACATCTTAAAGGAAGACGCCCCCTATCAAGAAATTTTAAGCACTATCCAGTCCGGTATAAAAGAAAATAGATATCGCATGAGCGACGACGACTTCTCGGTCAAAAGCCCTGAAGAAATGTCTAAATTCTTCGAAGATGTGCCGGAGGCAATCGCCAATACCGAAAAAATCGTAGAACTATGTAATCTCGAACTTATTCTCGGTAAAACCATTCTCCCTAAGTTTTCCGTCCCCGCAGGTGAAACCTCGGCCACCTTTTTAAACAAACTAATAGAAGAAAGAATTCTCACTCGCTACAACCCTATCACCGAAGAAGTTAAACAAAGAATCGACTACGAGCTCGGGGTAATTAACGGCATGGGTTTCGCCGACTATTTCTTAATCGTCCAAGATTTTATTAAATGGGCAAGAGACCACGGCATCGTGGTTGGCCCAGGCAGAGGTTCCGCCGCCGGCAGCATCGTGGCCTACATCACCGGTATCACGAACGTCGACCCTTTAAAATTCGGTCTCCTTTTTGAAAGATTCTTAAACCCCGACCGTATTCAAATGCCTGATATCGACGTCGACCTTGCTGATGTTAGACGCGACGAAGTCTTTGGTTATCTCCAAGAAAAATATGGCGCCGATCACGTCGCTCATATTATTACTTTCGGTACCATGGCCGCCAAAGCCGCCATTCGCGACGCCGGCCGAGCTCTCAACATGCCCTACTCCCTCTGTGACCAAGTCGCCAAACTCATCCCCTTCAAAGTTGGCATGAATTTAGATACCGCAATCGAAGAAACTCCCGACCTCCAAAATTTAATTAAGACCGATCCCAATGTCGCTCGCATTATCCAGTCGGCTAAAAAACTCGAAGGCGTCGCTCGCCATGCTTCCGTCCACGCCTGCGGTACCATCATCGGCGACAAACCTCTCACCGATTACCTCCCTCTCCAATACGCCCCTCAAGACGACAAAGTCGTCATCACTCAATTTGAAATGCACGCCTGTGAAGATTTAGGCCTCCTTAAAATGGACTTACTCGGTCTAAAAAATCTCACCATCATGGAAAACGCCATTCGCTTAATTAGAGAAGCCGGCAAAGGTGAAATAAACACCGACACCATCCCCCAAGGCGACCCCGCCACCTATAAAATGCTTCAAGAAGGCGACACCACCGGCGTTTTCCAATTTGAATCTTCCGGCATGCGCCGCTATATGAAAGATTTAAAGCCCACCGAACTCGAAGATTTGGTTGCTTTAGTCGCCGCCTACCGCCCAGGCCCCATGGAATTAATTCCTTCGTACATCAATCGCAAACATGGCCGCGAAGAAATCACCTACTTACACCCGGGCCTCGCCCCCATCATGCAGACTACCTATGGCATTGGCATTTACCAAGAGCAAATGATGAGAATCGCCCGCGACCTCGCCGGCTTCACCCTCGCCGAAGCTGACACTTTAAGAAAAGCTATCGGTAAAAAAATCAAATCCCTCCTCGATGAACAAAAAGGTAAATTGATCGACGGCATGGTCAAAAACGGCATGACGCAAGAAACCGCCGAAGCCATTTGGGAACTTTTCCCACCTTTCGCTCGCTATGGTTTTAATAAAAGTCACGCCGTTTGCTACGCGCTTATCGGCTATCAAACCGCCTATCTCCGAGCTCACTATCCAGTCGAATATATGACTAGTCTCTTAAACGCCGACGCCGGTGATATTGATCGCGCCGCCTTCTTAATCGCCGAATGTAAAAAAATGAAAATCGAAGTCTTGCCACCGGATATTAATAAAAGCTGGAAGCACTTCACTCCCGAAGAAAGCAACATCCGCTTCGGCCTTCTCGCTATTAAAAACGTTGGTGAGAATATCGTCGAAGCCATCATCGCCGAACGTCAAAAAACCGGCCCATTTAATTCTTTGGGTGCTATTTTAAAACGCGTCGGGCACAAAGACCTTAATAAAAAATCTTTGGAAGCGCTCACCAAATGCGGCGCCTTAGACTCCCTCGAAATCGAACGTAATCAAATTATTCAAAACATCGAAGCCATTATTAAATTCACCCAAGCCTTAAGAAAATACGAAAAGAATTCCATGGCCGGCCTCTTCGGCGACAGTGGAGAAGTGAACTCACTCAAACTTCCTAAAACCGAAAAAGCCACGACCGAAGTTAAACTCACTTGGGAAAAAGAATTACTCGGCCTCTACGTTTCCGACCACCCTCTCAATCAATATCGCGAACGCCTCATCAAAGCCGCCGCTACCCCCATCAAGCAAGCACTCCTAGTTAAAAGCGAAACCAACCAACTCACAATCGGCGGCATTATCACCACCGTTAAGAAAATCGTCACCAAAAAAGGCGAGCCTATGGCCTTCGTCAAAATTTCCGACTTCGACTCCAGCATCGAAACCGTCGTCTTCCCTAAAATGCTCGCGACCGTCCAAGATTTCCTAATCGATGGCGAACCCGTAATCCTCATGGGCAAAATGTCCTTCCGCAACGAAGAGCCTAGCCTAATAGTTGATGGCATTAAATCTTTAAGAAAATAAAAAAGGCCAACTAAGGCCTTTAAGTTTACTACTTAATACCAAAACACTTCATTGAATACTCTAACTTTAGCAACTCTTTCTCAATATAAGAATTATGAGAAGCGTTTACACACAACGTGTCACCCCTCATGACAGCAGAATTAATCTTAACGGAAAAAAACGGCTTCATTTTAATTGTACAGATCTCTTTACATAAAATATTTCTACCCCTCTTCCACACCGCCCAAATTGCATAATTATGCATACTATCAATCCTCAAACAAACACAAAAATCTCTCCTGCCATCTACAAATACGGGTTGAGATTTCTTAAATACATCTCGGGATAACCAAATAACAACGGCATCAGAAGAAGTTTTATCAAGCAGAGACATAACATAAGCAGGTTTCATACAAAACACCCTCCAATTCTGAAAGTTTTTATAAGTTAATTACAAAACAAATCCCTACACCTTGTAATCACCTGATATCCAAGATCGCGGAATCCAACACCCTCTTCAATGCCATATTCAACCAATGACCAACCCTCATGACTATGACCGGCCAAAACAGTTCTTGGAGTTTGAAGAACGTTGGAATTTACAAAAAATAAATAACCTGGACTCAAATCATCTCTCCCAGTCAGTTGATTCAAAAAATCAATCACCTCGTTAAGCCAAACAACAGCGAGTCGATCACCGCCCACACTTTCAAAAATCTCTCGCGCACTACTAGACTTTCGCAAACTCATTACCTGAAGCTCACGAGTAACTAGAGCGGGGCTCTTAGAAGGAAGCATGAATTTACAAAAATCTGAAGATAAACCCGCTCTCATCTTAGACAAGATTGGAAACTTCTCGGCAGATTCAATTTCTAAAGCTTCAACTAAAGGCAATGTCACTAAACGCTCAAAAACCAATCTTGGCGAATCAACACCCTCCCAACAAGGCTTCCTATCTAAGCATCTTTCAAGCATCTTAGCCCACTGAAGCCCATAATGGGGATCATTAAGACTATCCATTACTCTTCTAATAACTTGAAACTTATAAACATCATCAAAATTCACTAAAGCTTGAAGCATGTGCACCTCCAAAAAAGTAACAATATTTCAAATGACCACGAATAATATGCCTTATTAAATAAAAAATGTCAATTTAAAAAACCTAACTATTTAATTCTAATATGCCTCTATTGAACTTATACTCCGAAGTAAATAAGGTCACCGAAGCCGCCTTCAACTGCCCCTTAAACCAAATATCAAAATCTTTTCTATCAGCTTTAAATTTCTCTGCGTAAATTTCTTTCAAAGCCTGGGGCTCCAAAATCATCTTCTTAAAATCCTCCAAGGTCATATTAAAATAATTATTCGCCACTCCCTCAAGTTTTTTATCCGTCATATATTTCGCTAACCGACTATCAATTTCACTTTGCACCGTCACCCCCAAATCCGCTTCAGCCCGATCAGCTAAAACCACATCCTGAATAATTTTTTCCAAAGCCGATCGCCGAATCTCCACATCAATATCTTCTTTTTGAGTCTCGTCCAAAACCTTATCTTTAGTTAACTGATCATAATACTTCAAAGCCACATTTACCTCTTGCTCATACGAAAATCCCCAAATTAAATTTCCGTTCACCAAAGCCAACGGATACCACCCCGCTCTAAATAAAAAAACTAATACAACCCCAAAAAAAATCAAAATCAGAAAAAAACTATAAAAAAATTTCATTGGTTTATTGATTATTTTTAGACGTTATCACAATCATTTTTTCCCCCAACCTCGCATAGGGATACTTCCCCCGCAACTCTTTTTCTAAATTCAACGGATCTTCCAAATAAACTAAATCGTCTT
>JAHFLM010000054.1 GCA_023244865.1 Candidatus Harrisonbacteria bacterium
GAAGCAGGGGATGCGTGATGGCGTAGCTAAAGATTATGGCACCTCTCACGCGTTAGTTGATATTCCTTTTCCAATTTCTGCTAAAACCGGCAGTGCTCAAATTCAAAACAACACCAAGACCAACGCTTTCTTTTTAGGCTTCGCCCCATCCGACAAACCAGAAATCGAAATCGAAATCCTAATCGAAGATTCCAAATCCGGCAGCGCGAACACCATCCCTATCGCTCATGATGTTCTAAAATGGTATTATGAAAACCGCTACAAAAAATCCTAACCCTAACTTATTTTTTAAACTGTCATTCAGAGCCCAATTCCGTTTGATTCCCCAAAGAATCAATTCGGAATTGAGGCGTGGAATCTATTCTATATCTAAAAATAAATTAATCGGCATGCTAAAATAACTTCATGGACAAAATCCTCGTCGCCAACTGGAAAATGAACCCAGGCACTCTCACTGAAGCCATCGAGTTAGCTAGAGGTAGCGACCACGAAGGCGTCATTCTTTGTCCGCCCTTTATTTATTTGCACACCCTTAAAGATGAAATTATGAACGCCGCTCTCGGCGCTCAAGATCTTTTTTGGGAAGGGGAGACCGGCCCATTCACAGGCGAAGTCTCCGCTAGAATGTTAAAAAATTTAGGCGTAAGTCATGTTGTTATCGGCCACTCCGAACGCCGCAAAAGATTTCACGAAACCACCGAAATCTTAAACCACAAGCTCAAAGTAGCTTTGGCTGCCGGCCTAACTCCCATAGTTTGTATTGGCGAAGAGTTAGAAGAAAAGATGAGCGGCCAAAGCGAGGCTGTCTGGCAAAAACAATGTGCTGAAATTTTTAAAGACATCCAAACCAATAGTTTAATCTATATCGCATACGAACCCGTTTGGGCGATCAGTACCAACAAAAACGCCCTCCCCGACACCCCCGAAAACGCCACCCACGCCATTAATTTTATTTGCTCTATCATCTCGAGTCATTCCACCACCTCTGTCATTCCTGCGGAGGCAGGAATCTTCGGTGTATCGCCATCAAGCATCAAATTCCTCTACGGCGGCTCTGTAAATTCTTCTAACGCCGCCAGTTTCCTAGATATTCCCAATGTCACCGGCCTCCTTGTGGGCGGCGCCAGCCTAAAAATCCCCGAGTGGCAAAAAATGATGGCATTAATCTAGTTATGAGATTAGTTTTTGGAGATAAATTTTCATATTTAGGTTTAACTATCCTAGTGATTTTTGTTTTTATATATTTTTTAAATAGTAGTGATCAGAGTCATTTAATTAAGGCCGAAGTTATCGAAACTTGTTTCGTGTGCATGTATCAGGATATCCCTGAGTGTAGCGAGCTTATTACGGAGCAAAAAACTTCCAATCCTTGGGGTAGTTTCACTAGTAGGCCGATGAATAAAGAGGAGTGTGAAGGTAGGATTGCTAGTACTGGTTTTAATGAGTGTGTTTTTAAGGAAGATGAGGGAGGTAGGGGTAAGTGCGTTAACCGTTTTATAAATGAGTGCAACGAGTTGAAGAAAACTACGTACATGAATTATATATCCTTAGTAATTGAAAGAGGTGATTTTTTAACCAAATCCGATTCGGTCTCTGTTGAAGCTCTTAAGTTAGGGAATTTATCCTGCAAAAACCCAATTGTTTTTCACTCTGGTCATGGTCAAGACTTGAGGCTTTCTTGTGATAAAGTTTCGGGCTGTTTTAGTTTTATGGCGCCAGGTGGCACATTAATTTTTAAAGATTCGAGCTGCGAAACTTTTAAGGATCTCAGTAAAGTTAAAGAGGCCGGTGAAAAATTAATGGCCGAAAGATTAAGGGTGGATCCAAGTTTTCAATTTGGAGGTGAAATTATTTTCACCGCCAATCAAGCCACTGCTTCTACGTGTGCTAGTTCCTTTGCTACCTTAGTTATTAAGCCAGATAGCTCTTCTATTGTTTATGATAAGTGTAGTAAGTTGGGCTATAAGAATTATTGTACTAACAATCTTTGTTATAAAATTTTTGAAAAGGCTACCTGCGTTGATGATAGTAACTCTAAGCTATTAAGAAATAAGATTTGTTGTCCTCCGGTAAGCTATGCGCAAAGGATTAATTCTACTTTGGGTATCGCTGGTATAAAGAATGAGTGGTTAGAAGAATCTAAATCAGGCCAATGCCCCAATCTTAAGGAGGTAATCAAAGCCTATTGCCCCAAGAGAGATAATAACGAATTAGAAAATAAAAAAACTACCCCATCTAGAGATAACTGTCTTGTTAAGGCTAGAAAATTATGCGAAGGCCCATCTTATGGCGGATATTTTAAAATCGATGAAAAAGACATCAAAAGGAGTCTAGACGGAGAGGATTTAATCAGTTACAGCTGCTTCGTTAAAAAATAATTTAATAAAAAAATCCCCACCGTCTCGGTAGAGATTTTAATCATTAGCAATTCTTACAAATTGATTTGATTCAGGCATAAATTCAAAAGTGCCTTCGCTGTCAAAAAATTTTGAGGTAGTCAGTCCCAGGTGTTCTACACCAAATTCATCTGGTTCTGTTTTGCCCCATTCTAAAATTACATATTCTTTGTGTGTCTCCACGCCAAAAAAGAAATCTTGAAATATCAAGGCAATCTTTCTAAAGGTGGGCGAGCCCCTTACTAAAAATGCTCCATTTTCAGTTTTTACTATAAATTCATCATTAGGCGCTTTAGTTATCTTAATCCTCAATCTTTTAGGCTTGGGTTCCGACATGAGCAGAGACTCCTTTAAAGGACTAAAAGCATCCTAACAAATCCTTTTAATTAAGTACAAAGCTTGACAGATTTAACCCCTTTTGCTATACTGCCCTGGAGTGAGTATGGTTTTTTTACTCAAGCCTCACGGTTTAAGTAAGAACTACGCTTCCAATATGTTAGAGAAAGGCCCCGAAGATTTATTTCTTCGGGGCTTTTCTCTAACTCATTTGCCTAAATCGATCCTTTTTCCTATAATAACCTCGAGACCATAGCTAGCGTACTCATTTATATAAACATATTGGAGGTCACCTCTATGGTCTCAGCTAAGCCCAGTCAAAACGGCTTAGCTTCTTCGCTTTTTTAGAATTGCCCAAAGAGCCAAGAAGCTAAGCCGTTTTCTAATTTCTTAATTTATATACCCACATGTTCCAAAAAAATATTCCTCTAAAAAAATATAGTAACTATCGTATTGGCGGCAACGCTACCCACTTTTTTGAAAGTGGTGATTTGGAATCGGTTATTCAGGCTGTCGCCAAAGCTGACGCCGAGAAACTCCCCGTTTTTATTTTGGGTGGTGGCACGAACTTATTAATTAACGATGCTGGTTACGCCGGCCTTGTTCTCAAGCCAAAATTTTTAGGCATCAAACGCGAAGGCGATTTTCTGAGAGTTGGCAGTGGCACTTCGATGGAAGAGTTGGTTCATTATGCAGCCGAAAACGGTTTGGCAGGGCTTGAGTGGGCAGGTGGTTTACCAGGCGAAGTAGGCGGCGCTGTTCGCGGAAATGCCGGTGCTTTCGGTGGTGAAATTAAAGACTCCATTCATGAGGTTTTCACTTTAGACTTCAGTCACCCTGTTTCAAAAATGACTTGTCACACCAACAAAGATTGTAATTTCGGTTATCGGGATTCAGCTTTCAAATCTGGCACTAAGGCCGGTAGAGAAGTAATTTTGGAGGCTGTTTTCAAACTCAATCCAGGCAACAAATATGATTTGCAAAAAGTTGTCGATGAAAAAATTACTTGGCGTAAAACTCGTCAGCCCCTCGACTACCCCAACATCGGCAGTATTTTTAAAAACGTAGATTTTAAAACCGTCCCCAAGCAATGGCAAACTAACCCAGAATTTTTAAGTAAATTAAAAACCGACCCTTTTCCAGTTATTCCTACCGCCTATCTCATCGACCAAGCCGGCCTGAAGGGCGTGAGTTCTGGTGGTGCCATAATTTCTCAAAAGCACCCTAACTTCATCGTAAATTCCCTCCACGCTTCTTCTGATGACGTAAAAAATCTTATTAATTTAGTAAAATCCGAAGTCAAAGCCAAATTCGGCATCACCCTCGAAGAAGAAGTTATTTTCGTCTAGTCTGAGTTTGTCATCCCGGACCCGTTCGTACTCGGACGGAAATGATCCGGGATCCAGTTCAATATAAATATTAATAAGTTCCGTTCCATGTCCCACGAATGACAACCGCGCTCATTAGGAGTATTATATTTATAGCTGTTTGATTTCTCTTTTATAAGGAGGGGGCCATGAAAAAAAGGCTCTCTAGAATTTTTGCCTATGGCTTTTGGATCTTTGTGGCTTTTATTTTTCTTAACCATTTTAATCATTATGAAAACGAAGTG